>JBOGGP010000038.1:0-14058 GCA_050744105.1 Acidimicrobiales bacterium | reverse complement strand
GCGCCGGCCTGGGCGGCGCCGGCCGGCGCCGACGTGGTGGCGGCCAGCTTGCGCAGGGCGGCGGTGGAGGCGTCGGCGGCCCAGGAGCCGTCGATGGAGACCGAGGAGGCGGCCAGGCGGAGGGCGGCCAGCTCGTCGCCGGTCAGGCCGGGGTCGGGCAGCTCGTAGCTCTCCCGGGGGATCCGGTAGCCCTGGGCCCCCTCGTGGCCGGCCCCGGGCAGCGCCTCGAGCACCAGGGGCAGGCCCAGCTGGCGGAGCAGGTCCTTGTCCCGCTCGAAATTGCGGCGGAAGCTGTCGGGATCGTCGGCGTAGCCCCCCACCCGCTCGTGGATCTGGTCCCGTGACAGTGGCTGACCGGCATCCATGAGCGCCGCCACCAGGTTTACCAGGCGCTCCAGGCGGTCGGGGCGCTGTCCAGACACGGCGGCGGGTTCTCCTTTCCCCTGCGCCTACAGCGAGGCGATGAGCTTCTCGACCCGCTCGTCGTGAGACTTGAACGGGTCCTTGCACAGCACCGTGCGCTGGGCCTGGTCGTTGAGCTTCAGGTGCACCCAGTCGACGGTGAAGTCCCGGCGCCGCTCCTTGGCCCGGCGGATGAACTCGCCCCGCAGGCGGGCCCGGGTCGTCTGGGGCGGCTCGTCCATGGCGTTGTCGATGGCGGCGTCGTCGCAGGTGCGCTCGACCAGCTTGCGATCCTGCATCCGGTAGAACAGCCCTCGGTCGCGGTTGACGTCGTGGTACTGGAGGTCCATGAGGGCCACCTTGGGATGGGTCAGGGCAACCCCGTTGCGGGCCCGGAAGCGCTCCAGCAGGGTGTGCTTGATGACCCAGTCGCACTCACGGTCGAGCGACCACGGATCCTTTTCCAGGCCCTCCAGGCAGTGCTCCCACATCCCCAGGGCCTGGTCCTCGAGGGCAGACAGGCCCTTCGACTCCTGGTAGCGCTTGGCCCGCGACAGGTACTCCCCCTGGATCTCCAAGGCGCTCACCTCCCGGCCGTTGGCCAGCCGCACCCGCCGGGTGCAGGTGGTGTCGTGGCTGATCTCGCGTATGGCCCGTATCGGGTTCTCCAGGGTCATGTCCCGCAGCACCACGGACGGGTCCTCGAGCATACGCAGCAGGATGCTCGTCGCCCCCACCTTCAAGAACGTGGCGTACTCGCTCATGTTGGAGTCGCCCACTATGACGTGGAGGCGCCGGAACCGCTCGGCGTCGGCATGGGGCTCGTCGCGTGTGTTGATGATGGGCCGGCTGCGGGTGGTGGCCGACGAGACGCCCTCCCAGATGTGCTCGGCCCGCTGGCTGATGCAGTACATGGCGCCGCGGGCGGTCTGGAGGACCTTGCCCGCCCCGGCATAGACCTGGCGGGAGACCAGGAAGGGGATGAGCACCTCGGCGTAGTGGCCGAAGTCGTCCCGCCGGCTCGTCAGGTAATTCTCGTGGCAGCCGTAGGAGTTGCCGGCTGAGTCGGTGTTGTTCTTGAACAGGTAGATCACCCCCCGGATGCCCTCCTCGCGCAGCCGGGCCTCCGCCGCGGTGACCAGGTGCTCGAGGATGCGCTCGCCCGCCTTGTCGTGGACCACCAGGTCGGCGATCGAGTCGCACTCGGGCGTGGCGTACTCGGGGTGGCTGCCCACGTCGAGGTAGAGACGGGCTCCGTTCTCCAGGAACACGTTGGATGACCGTCCCCAGCTGACCACCCGGCGGAACAGGTAGCGGGCCACCTCGTCGGGGGACAGCCGGCGCTGGCCGCGCAGGGTGCAGGTGACGCCGTACTCGTTCTCGAGGCCGAATATGCGCCGCTCCATGGCTCCTTCTCGGGCCGACTCGGGGTCCGGGACGCACGCTACCCTGGGCCGGTGCCATCGGTCGCCAGATTGGTCCACGTGCGGACGGTGCCCACCGCGTTCCATGCCCGGGTCATCGCCGCCCGCCTCGGCGCCGACGGCATCGCCACCCAGCTGCGTGGCAACGTGGGCGGCCCCTACCCCATAGGCGACGTCTCGGTGTGGGTGGCCGAGGACGACGCCGCCGCCGCCTCCGAGCTGCTGCTGGCCGACGAGGTGGAGGCGGCGTTCACACCCCATCCCGACGACGAGGAGCCCAGCGGGTCCCGCCGGCCGTGGCTCTTCGGACTGACCCGGCGCCAGCTGCTGGCCGCCGGCGGCCTGGTCGTCATCGCGTGGGCCACCATGATGACGAGGATGGTCCTGTGACGCACCGGGGCTGGTGGCCTGGGGGAGGGGTCACCAAGACTTAGGACTTAGGCCACGGCGTCTGGCTCGGGGCCCGCCTCTGGGTCACCCGAGGCGGCCCCGCCGGCGGTGGGCGCCGGCCCGAGCAGGGCGGTGGTCTCCTCGGGGCCCAGCCGGCGGAAGGCCCGGCGGTGGTCGCTGCGGTCCAGGATGGCCACCTCGAGGTCGCCGGCGTCCACCGTCTGTGCCGGATCCGACAGGGCCCGGACGGCGGCGGCCAGGGCCCCGGCCAGGGTCCAACCAGCCGACCACGACTCCTCCAGGCGGCCCGAGATGGCTTCCGCCTCGCCCCCGAGGACGCTGAAGCGCTCCTCGTCCACCACCGAACCGTCGTAGAGGATGTGGAATAGCTGGTCGGCGCCGGGTCCGTCGCCGACCTCGGCGACCAGTATCTCGATCTCCAGGGGCTTGACCTCGTGGGTGAAGACGTTTCCCATGTGCTGGGCGTACAGGTTGGCCAGGGAACGGGCGTCCACGTCCTCCCGGCTGAACTGGTAGCCCTTGACGTCGGCGTGCTGGACCCCGGCCCGGCGCAGCTGGTCGAACTCGTTGTAGCGGCCCACGCCGGCGAAGGCGATCCGGTCATATATCTCGCTGACCTTGTGCAGCGAGCGCGACGGGTTCTGGGCGCAGATGAGGATGCCGTCGGCGTAGGAGGTGGCCACGAGGGGTCGGCCGCGAGCGATGTTCTTGCGGGCGAAGTCGGCCTTGTCCTTCATCATCTGCTCGGGCGCCACGTAGAACGGCATGCTCATCGACCGGCCTCCGAGCCCGGCGCCGCCCCAGCCCCTCTCTCGGCAGCCGAGAGGGTTGCCACCACGGCGGTAAAGCGTTCGGCCACCTCGGGCCCCGGTACCCTCTCGAAGCCACCGGCGGTGATGGTGGCGACGGTCGGGTAGATGCCTCGCACCACGTCAGGGCCACCGGTGGCCGAGTCCTCGTCGGCGGCCTGCCAGAGGGCGTTGACGGCGAGCTCGATGGCGGCGGCCCGGTCCATCTCGTCCCGCCACCCCAGCTTGACCGTGGTCCTGGCGTCGCGCCCCCCGGACCCGTCGGCGTGGAAGTCCGTCTCCTCGTAGCGGCCCCCCGTCGGGTCGTAGGTGTAGATGCGGCCCCGGTTGCGGCGGGTGTCGAAGCCGGCGAAGAGCGGTACGACCACGAATCCCTGCATGGCCATGCCCAGGTGCGACCGGACCATCTGAGACAGCTGGTTGGCCTTTCCCTCCAGGCTCAGGGCTGCTCCCTCGACCTTCTCGTAGTGCTCGAGCTGGAGCTGGAACAGGCGGACCATCTCCATGGCCGGACCGGCGGCGCCGGCGATGGCCACCCCGCTGTGGCGGTCGGCCGGATGCACCTTCTCCATTGTCCGGTGGGCGATGGACGAGCCGGCGGTGGCCCGACGGTCCCCAGCCATTACCACCCCGTCGCCGTAGCGGATGGCCACGATGGTGGTGCCGTGGCGCAGGTCGAAGGCGAGCGGGCCGGGCCGGCCGCCCTCGGGCGGGAACCCAGGGGCCGGAGGGGAGCACGACGGCTGGGCACCGCGCCCTCCCATGGCGGCCAGCAGGTGGACGAAGCTCGGACCCGGGCTGTCGGAAGGGCTGAAGAGGGGCAGGGTCATCGGAGCCGCACCCTAGGGCATGGGCGGCCAAGGGACTTGCCCCCCGTGCTATTCCCCGCCCTTTTGCACGTAGGAGCGCACGAACTCCTCGGCGTTGTCGTCCAGCACCTCGTCGATCTCGTCGAGCAGCTCGTCGAGCTCGGCCTTGAGCTCCTCGCCGCGTTTGGAGGTGGTCGGGACGTCGTCGACCTCGGCTCCGTCGGTCCTGGATGGCGCCGCCTTCTTGATCTGCTCACGCTCAGCCATGTTGCCTGCCTCTCCTCACGAGCCCAATCGCTCCAACAGTTCGGCGGGGCTGGAGCAACCCGCCAGTAGTGCATCGACATGAACCTTGGTCCCTCTGAGGGGTTCCATCATGGGAACCCGCCGGAGCGGGTCGCCACCAAGGTCGAACACCATCGAGTCCCAGTTGGCAGCGGCAATCTGGGGGGCCCACCGCTGCAGGCACTTGCCCCGGAAGTAGGCCCGTGTCGTCTCGGGCGGCTCGACCGTGGCCCGGTCCACCTCGGCCGGGTCCAGGAGCCTCTCCATGCCCAGCCGGGCGTGGATGGACTTCTCCGGTCTGACGTCGTGGTATTGCAGGTCCATGGCCCCCAGCCGCGGGTCCCGCCAGGTCAGGTCGTGGCGGCGGCGGTAGCCGTCGATGACCCGGTACTTGGCCACCCAGTCGACCTGGCCGGCCAGGGACATCGGATCGGACTCCAGGCCGGTGAGGACCTGCTCCCATCGCCGCAGGATCTCCGAGCCGATCTCTGGCCCTCCCACCGACTCCAGGCCCCGGTCCTCGGCGTACTTGCGGGCCAGGTCCAGGTGCTCCCACTGGAGCTCGAGAGCGGTCATGCGGCTCCCGTCGGCCAGCGTCAGGGGCTGGCTGAGGGACAGGTCGTAGGACACCGCCCGCATGGCCGGCACCGGGGCGGCCAGGACCAGCTCCCGCCCGCTGGCCCGGGCGAACCAGTCGTCCTCGATCATCGACAGCACCAGGGCCGTGGCGCCAACCTTCAGGAAGCCGGCGACCTCCGACAGGTTGGCGTCGCCGCAGATGACGTGGAGCCGGCGGTACTTGGTGGCGTCGCAGTGGGGCTCGTCCCGGGTGTTGACGATCGGCCGCTTGAGAGTGGTCTCCAGGCCGACCTCCTCCTCGAAGAAGTCGGCCCGCTGGGTGATCTGGAAGTTGACCTCGCGCCCGCCTCCCGACGCCGCCTCCGTGCCCACCTTGCCCGCCCCCGTGTAGATCTGGCGACTGACGAAATGGGCGGTGATCCCCGCCGCCACCCGGGCGAAGGGCACGTTGCGGTCCATGAGGTAGTTTTCGTGGGTGCCGTAGGAGTTGCCCTTGCCGTCGGAGTTGTTCTTCAGGACCAGCAGGCTCTGGCCGGGCGGGAGCACCCGGGCGGCGGCCGCGACCGACCGGGCCAGGATGACCTCGCCGGCCTTGTCGTACAGGACGGCGTCGTAGGCGTTGGCACACTCGGGGGACGAGTACTCCGGGTGGGCGTGGTCCACGTAGTAGCGGGCGCCGTTGGTCAGGACGGCGTTGACCAGGTGCGTCTCCACCTCGGGGGCCATCGAGCCCTCCCGGGCGAAGCCGCGGGCGTCACGGCCCGGTGTCTCGTCCTCGAAGTCCCAGGAGACCTTGCGCGACAGCTCTGCGACGTAGGCGTTGATGAGGGCCGACGACGCGGCGATGGGGTTGGGCTCGACGGCTCCTCTAACCACTATCCCGTACTCGGTCTCCAGGCCGAGAACCTTCACTATGGCCACGCGTGGACGTTATCTCCCCCACGGGCCGAGCAGGGTGACGCTGCCGGCTCGCCGGGACGGGCGCCCCTATGCTGCCGGCGTTGCCGTGGATGCCCTGGACCGTGGCCGCCCCCCTGGCCGGAGGCACCGCCGCGGCCTGGGCGGCGACGTCGGGAGGTCGAGCACCGCCGGTGGCGGCGGTCCGCCCGTGGCTGAGGGAGCTGACCGTCATGCTCGGCCTCTACGCGCTGTGGCAGTACGCCGGCCGGTTCTCCCTGGGCCAGGCGGCCGCCGCCACCGGCCGCGGCCGCTCCATCTGGAGGACCGAGCGGAGCTGGCACGTGCCGAGCGAGGCCTGGCTCCAGCACCTGGTGCTCGGCCACCACGCCGTGCTGCTGGCCGCCAACCTGTACTACGGCGTGATGCACGTGGCCGCCCTGGGCGCCCTGCTGGTGTGGTCGTTCGTCCGGCACCGGGACCGGTACCCGGCGGTGCGCAACGCGGTCGCCTCGGTGACCGCCGCCTGCCTGGTGATCCAGCTGTGGCCCGTCGCCCCACCCCGCCTGGTGGCCGGCCTGGGCGTGGTGGACACCGGCCGCCTGGTGGGACCGAGTGTATACGGGGCCGGGGCCGGCGCCACCGGGGGGGCGGGCATCGACCAGCTCAGCGCCATGCCGTCGGTCCACCTGGCCTGGGCCCTGGTCGTCGGCGTGGCCGTGGTGGCCCTGTCCCGGCACCGCTGGCGGGGCTGGGCCCTGGCCCATCCCCTGGTCACCCTGTGGGTGATAGTGGTCACCGGCAACCACTACTGGGCCGACGCCGCCGTGGCCGCCGTCCTGTGCGCCCCGGCCATCTGGGCCACCGGCCTGTGCCGGCCCCCGCCGCTCAGAGGTCCTGGGCTGCTCAGAGGTACTGGCCGGTCGTCACCCGTTCGATGGCTCGACCGCCCGTCGTCTTCTCCCCCTGGGCCATGACCGTACGGATGTAGACGATCTTCTCGCCCTTCTTGCCACTGATCTTGGCCCAGTCGTCAGGGTTGGTGGTGTTGGGCAGGTCCTCGTGCTCCTTGTACTCCTGCTTGATCGAGTCGAGCAGATCCTGGGTACGTATGCCACGGCCCTGGCCGGCGATCACCCGCTTGATGGCCAGCTTCTTGGCCCGCCTGACGATGTTCTCGATCATCGCCCCCGAGGCGAAGTCCTTGTAGTACATCGTCTCCTTGTCGCCGTTCTGGTAGGTGACCTCGAGAAACTGGTTGGCCTCGTCATGGCGGTACATCTCGGCGACGGTCGTCTCGATCATGGCCTGCACCGCCTTGCCGGCATCACCACCCCCGAGACTGCGGACCTCGTCCTCCGACAGAGGCAGGTCGGCGGTGAGGTAGCGGGCCAGGATGGCCGCCGCCGCATCCTGGTCGGGCCGTTCGATCTTGATCTTCACGTCCAGGCGCCCGGGGCGCAGGATGGCCGGGTCGATCAGATCCTCCCGGTTGGAGGCGCCGATGACGATTACGTTTTTCAGGGTCTCCACCCCGTCGATCTCGGCCAGGAGCTGGGGCACGATGGTCGACTCCATGTCGGAGGAGATGCCTGTCCCCCGGGTGCGGAACAGCGAGTCCATCTCGTCGAAGAAGACGATGACCGGCACCCCCTCCTCGCTCTTTTCCCGAGCCCGCTGGAACACCAGCCGGATCTGGCGTTCGGTCTCTCCCACGTACTTGTTGAGCAGCTCGGGGCCCTTGATGTTGAGGAAGTACGAGCGGGCCGCACTGTCCCCCGAGATCTCCGCCACCTTCTTGGCCAGCGAGTTGGCCACCGCCTTGGCGATGAGCGTCTTGCCGCACCCCGGAGGGCCGTAGAGCAGGATGCCCTTGGGAGGGGGCAGCCGGTGGGACACGAAGAGCTCCCGGTGCAGGAAGGGCAGCTCGACGGCGTCGGTGATGGCCTCGATCTGGTCGTCCAGGCCGCCCACGTCGTCGTAGGAGATGTCGGGCACCTCCTCGAGTATCAGCTCCTCCACCTCGGGCCGGGGCAGCTTTTCGAGCAGCAGCCCCGTCCGTGAGTCCATCAGGACCGAGTCGCCGGCCCGCAGCTTGGCGCCGACCAGCTCCTGGGCCAGCTCGACGACCCTCTCGTCGTCGGCCCGGCCCACGACGATGGCCCGCAGCCCGCCCTCCAGGAGCTCCTTGAGCGTCACCACCTCGCCGGACAGCTCGGCGGTGCGGGCCAGGACGACGTTGAGCGACTCGTTGAGCACGACCTCCTGGCCCCGTCGCAGGTCGACGGCGGCCACCTCGGGGTGGAGCGCCACCCTCATCTTGCGGCCGCCGGAGAACACGTCCACCGTGCCGTCCTCGTTGGTCGCCAGGTAGGTCCCGTAGGCCGAGGGAGGCTGGGTCAGCTTGTCCACCTCCTCCCGCAGCCCGGCGATGTGCTCGCGCGCCTCGCGCAGGGTGAAGGTGAGCCGCTCGTTCTGGGACACCGCCTGCTGGAGCTGGCCCTTGGTCTCCAGCAGCTTCTCCTCCAGCGCACGGACCCGCCGGGGCGCGTCCTGGAGGCGCCGGCGCAGGGTCAGGATCTCGTCCTCGAGAGCCTTGGCTTGGTCGGTCAGCTCGGCGACCTCCTGGCGGGACTCACTCAGTTGCCGGTCGGACAGTTGCCGGTCGGAGCTGTCCGGGTCAGCCACTGCCACCACCTCCTCGTTGGTCGCTCGGGGGTCTGGTCGCTCGGGGGTCTGGTCGCTCGGGGGTCTGGGCTTCTGGCGTCATGGGCTTCGGGATGTCTGGGCTCGTGAGCAGGACTGACCCTATCGGGTTCGGCGCCCTCCAGGGTGGATGGGACCCAGTTTTTCCCGGTGTGCCCCGTACTTATTGACTCCGGTAGACTGGCGGCACCACGGTTGCACCCTGCCCTCGCGGGCTCAACGCCACCGGGTCATCTACCGCTGTCGAACGAGAGGCGAAGCACGCCATGAAGGTCTGGATCGATCAGGATCTCTGCACAGGGGACGGCCTGTGCGAGGAGATCGCCCCTGCCGTGTTTACGCTGCTGGACGACGGGCTCTCCTACGTCAAGGAGGGCGACACCGTCTTTGAGAAGCCCGGAGGCCATGCCAGCCTGGCCGAGGTACCTGCCGGGATGGAGGAGGCCGTCGTCGAGGCCGCCGAGGAGTGCCCCGGCGAGTGCATATTCATGGAATGACTCCTCCGGGAGCGACCAGCACCCCTGCCGGGGGTTTTCGGGAGGGGGTGCTGCCGTCAGCCGGCCAGGCACGAGCGGGTGGGCACGGCCGCCGACCGGGGGGCGGCCAGGACGGCCTGGAGCTCCTGGCTGGCCAGGGCGTAGGCCACGTTGGGCTCTCCCTCGGCAATGGCGAAGACCACTCCGACCACCAAACCGCCGGGGGTGACGACCGGGCTGCCCGAGTCACCGGGCTGGAGGACTGCCGCCAGCACCAGCACGCTGCGGGTGGTGGAGGCGCTCCCGTATAGGTTGGTCCCCCGGGCCTGGATCTGGGCGTGGATGGAGGCCGGGGTCACCGCTAGCTGGACCTGGCCCTGGGGATGCCCGAAGGCAGCCACTGCCTCGCCGGGCGACCCTGCGGCCAGTGGCAGCGGGGACTCGGCCAAGCCGGGCACGGCCAGCAGGGCCAGGTCGCGGTTGGGGTCGAAAGCCACGACTGTCGCCCGCAGGGTCCGGCCGTCGTAGCTCAGGACCTCGGTGCTTCCCGGCGGCTCGCCGGCCACCACGTGGGCATTGGTGGCCACCAGGCCTGGGGCCACGGCGAACCCGCTGCCATCCAGGATGCGGCTGCACGCCTGGCCCTGGACCCGGACGGTGGAAGCCGCCACCGCTCGGGTGGTGGCCGCCGACAGCGGGCTGCCGGCGGGAGGCACCACCGGGCCGGAGGGCCCCTGGGTGAGGTTCTGGAAGACCTGGGGAAAGCCCTCCTGGCCGACCTCACGGCGCAGCGCCTGGAAGACGTCTGGGGGGATCGGCAGGTGGGAGCTGACCCAGCCGGCGATGGCGGACTGCTGGGTGGCCCGGGCCGGCCAGCCGGCGACGGTGGTGAGGGTCGGCACGAGCAGCCACAGCGCCACGAGCACGCCGGCGACGCCGGCGGCCGCACCCACTCCCCGGTCCACGAAGCGGGCAGGGCCGGGGGGCAGGGCCGACTGCAGGCGGGCGCCGGCCAGGAGCCCGACGCCATAGCCGACGGCGGTGCCGGCTATCAGGACTAGGAAGGCAAAAAGGAGACGGCTGGAGGCCGAGCCCAGCCCGGCCACGCGGACCAGGCGGGGCACCAGGCGGGCCGCCAGGTAGAAGCCGGCCGCCAGACCTATCCACGAGACGATGCGAGCGAGAAACCCGAGCCGGAAGCCGAGGACGGCCGCCCCCACGGCCGCGGAGACGACAAGCACGTCCAGCCCGTCCATCAGCCCGACGGAGCCTGGGCCCGAGCGGCCCCCTGAGCGGGAGCCTGGGCCCGAGCGGCCCCCTGAGCGGGAGCCTGGGCCCGAGCTGGGGAGAGCAGTCGGGCCGAGGTGAGAAAGCCGGTGTGGGCCACCATGCGGTGGTCGGGGCGCACGGACGGCCCTTCGACGTGCCAGGAGCGCCAGAGGACCTCGATGGTCTCGGCCATGGCGAAGGCGCTGTGGTCCAGGCTGTCGCGCAGCTGGGCCACCTGGCCGATGGTCGGCAGGTAGGAGACGAGAATCCCACCGGGGCGCAGGGCGGACTCGGCGTGCCTGACCACCCGCCACGGCTCGGGCAGGTCCAGCACCACCCGGTCCAGGCCGGCGGCGTCGATGCCCTCGTAGGCGTCCCGGATGGCCACCTGGTACCGGCTCAGGGCGTCCCGGCCCAAGAACGCGGCCACGTTGGCCTGGGCTCTCGCCGCGAAGTCCTCCCGCAGCTCGTAGCCGGTGATCTCCGCCCCCGCCCGCAGCAGGGTCATGGACAGGGCCCCCGATCCGAGACCGGACTCGAAGACCCGGGCGCCGGGGAAGACGTCGGCCAGGATGATGATCGGCCCGAGGTCCTTCGGGTAGATCACCTGGGCCCCCCGCGGCATCTTGAGCACGACGTCAGCCAGGGTGGGGCGCACGGCTGTGTAGCGGGCCCCCGCCGGCGCCCGCACCACCACACCCTCCTCCTGGCCCAGGATGCCGTCGTGGGCCACCGGTCCGGAGTGGGTGTGAAACTCCCCGCCCGCCACCAGGGTGACGAGGTACCGGCGGCTCTTGCTGTCGAGGACCAGGACTCGCTCGCCGACCTCGAAGGGACGATACCCGGCACCGCCCCCGCTCCCCCGACCTGGCTCGGGCGTGGCCCTCTCCGTCAATCCCCCTCCTGCTCCCGCTTCCCGCTCGCCGGCCTCCGGCCCTCTCACCCGGCCCGCTCCACCAGCCGGCAGAAGGCGCACACGTCGGCCACCGTTGGCGACCCGCAACCCCCGCAGGCTCGGAGGCCCTGGCGCTGGGCCTCGGCGGCCGGTGCCACCAGGTCGGTGACTCGATCGAGGAACCCGCCGTAGAACGCCGACTTGGTCCCCGGCGAGCGCACCTCCAGCTCGTTGAGCGCCTCCTTGTAGGCGATGTGGCGGTTGCCGGCGGCCATGGGGCACTCCTCGACGACGTAGGCGATGCCCCGCACCACGCAGTAGGCGGCCATCTCCCGCTCGCCCAGGCGGATGAGCGGCTTGACCTTGCGGACGAAGCCGTCGGCGGCAGGCAGGACCGGACGCTGCCGGCCCATGTAGGCCAGATCCCACCTGAGGACGTTGCCGAGCAGGACGGCCGCCTCGTCGTCGAGGTTGTGGCCGGTGGCCACCACGTCGTAGCCACCGGCCAGGGCGGCGGAGTTGAACAGGTGGCGCTTGGACAGCCCGCATGCCGAGCACGGTGCCCGGCGGGCAGCCCGGGCCCCGGCCGGGATATCAAAGCCATACTCGGCGCGCAGGTCGACCTCCACCAGCGGCAGCGCCCTCCCGGAGGCGAACGCCCGGGCGAAGCCAGCCGACGACTCGCTGTAGTCCCCGATGCCGAGCCCCAGGTAGAGGCCCTCGGCCTGGTAGCCGAGGGTGACCAGGATGTCCCACAGGCCGAGGGAGTCCTTTCCCCCCGAGACGGCGACCAGGACCCGGTCCCCACGGTCGATCATGTGGTGGTCCTCGACGCTTCGACGCACCTGCTCCCGGCAGTGCCGCTCGAAGCACGGACCGCAGAAGGCGGCGTTGTGGCGGCGGACGTCGATCAACGCCGGCGCCTGGCAGGCCCGGCACCTCACGGGGCGCCGCGCCTCACCGGGCACCGCCCGATATCACGGGGCGGAGCTCGACAGAGGCGGCGTCGGCCACCCTGGCGTCGCCGGTCACCAAGCTGCCGTCCACGATCACCAGGACGGACTCCCGGTTGAGCCCGAATTGCTCGAGGAGAGCGCCGACGCGCAGGGGGCCGCGTACCTCTACCTCTCGCACCGGGTTGCGCAGGGTCACCATCAAAGCAGGGTCACCATCAAAGCAGGGTCACCATCAAAGCAGGGTCACCATCAAAGCAGGGTCACCATCAGAGCAGGGTCACCATCAGAGCAGGGTCACCACCTCGACGGACGACCGAGCGCCCGTCAGGCTTCGTGCTTCACGTCGAGGACCTGGCCGGGCCCGAGCTCGCCCGACCATATGACGTCCTCCTCCCGGGCCAGCGCCCTGCGGGCCAGGTGGCCGACCAGGGCGGCGCCGCCGACGACCACCCAGGCCCGGTTGCCCCCCACCACTCCCCGCCGCCAGCCGTGGCGCATCCCGGCCCGCAGGAGCCAGGTCACCGGCGGCGGATCTCCACGACGGTCGACTTGCGCCGGCCGCGCTGCTTTCCGAGCCAGAACGCCACCACGACCACCGCCACCGCCGCGCCCACGGCCACGTAGGTGAGCTTGGGCCTGGCCGCCTGGGCGGCCTCCTCCACGTCGCCGCGGATCTCACCCAGCTTGGCCTGGATATCGGCCTTGGTGACCGGGCCGGCCATCTTTGCCCGCTTCACCGCGGCAGCTTGGCAATGCGGCTCGCGGCCGCGCCGGCCACCAGCACGGCGAGGAGGATGCCGCCGCTGTAGGGGACCCAGGACAGGTCGCCCGACAGGTGGGCACCCGCCTCGGTCTGGAGGAGACGGACGACGGCGAGGGCCAGCAGCACCGCCCCGATCGAGAGCAGGACAGCCCCGATCGCTCCCCACAGGACGAAGCGCCCGAGGGCCTTGAGGGGATCGAGCGTCTCCTGCTTGGCGTAGGCGACCACCAGATCCTTCAGCTCGGTTACGAGTGTGGGGACCGACTTGTCGTGGGAGCGTTCCAGAATCGTCATCGGCGGCCTTCCTGCACGGTGGCAGCTTTATCCCCCAGCCATCCGGAAAGCAAGCAGGGCGACGGTTGGGCCATCACCTCGGAGGCGCCGGGCTCAGGAGGGCGAGAGGCAGCAGATGCGGGTAGCCGGCCAGCGACAGGGCCAGGTTGTCCTCGGCGCTGTCGCCGGCGCTGGCCGTGGCGATGTTGTTGACGACGAAGGAGAAAGTCAGCGCCGCGGCCATCGGCCCCGTTGGCGCCCCGGCACCGGTGGCGGGCTGGACGTAGCCCGACAGCGCGTCCACGCCGTCAAGGTTGCCGGACTTCGCCGTCACCCGGCCGGCGGCCGGCGTGCCCACCAGGCGGGCGTGCAGGGTCCCCGACACGGCCGCCACGGGGAGGTCCCGGGCCAGGGCGCCGGCCGGGCCGCCCAGGTCCAGGGTTCGGTCGATGAGCTCGCAGGTGGCCCGGTCGTCGGTCGACAGGCCGGAGCCGTCGGAGTCGACCAGCTGGCCGACGGGCAGCCCGTGGGCAGCCAGGACGGAGCGCACCATGGCGGTGCCTGCCGCCGTCGACCCCCCGGTCCCGGCGTGGTATCCCAGCTCCTTGGTCACCAGCTCGGCGGCGGTGTCGTCGCTCTCGCGCAGGATCTCGGCCAGCTCGGACGACAGCGGCGGCGAGACCACCGAGGCGATGGCTACCGAGCCGGCCGGGGCCGGGGCCGCCCCCGCGGCGCCGTCCACCTTCACCCCCTCGGCCCCGAGCAGGCTGGCCATCAGCTCGGCGGACTGCACCGGCGGGGGCGCCGCCGGCGTGACGGCCTTGTTGGCGGGGATGAGCCCGTCGTCGACGTCCAGGGCGCTGAGGGGGCCCACGTCGCCCTCGGCCTGGTAGATCGGCTTCCACGACGCCACGTTGCGAAGGCTGTCGTACCGGCCCTCGTCACCGACCACCCCGCCGGTGATCTCGGTGACCCCGGCGGCGTGGACCTCGGCCGCCAGCTGGGTGAAGGAGGTGTAGAGGGGAGTGGCGTTGGGCAGGCCGTTCACGAAGTCTGGCGTGCGCAGCAGAGGATCCCTGCCGCCGACGAGGAACAGGTCCCCGG
>JBOGGP010000037.1:0-14123 GCA_050744105.1 Acidimicrobiales bacterium | reverse complement strand
TGTTCCCGGTGGGCGCCTCGGCCGCCCCGTACCAGGTGTAGCTGCCGATGCGGCCGATCAGGCCGGCGTTCATGTCTATGGAGCGGTCGGTGATGCGGCGGTTGGCCGGGAACGTGGAGCCCCCGTCGGTGGAGTCGGCCCAGTAGATGTCGGCTACGCCGCTGGCCTTGGCGGCGGCGGGGGTGGGGTAGGAGTTGCGCAGGTCGAGCCACAACACGTCGACGCGGCCGTCGGGGGCGACGAAGACGGCAGGGGCGTCGTGGGGCACGCCGGTGCCGGCGGGGTCGTCGTTGACCGTGACGGGAGCGGACCACGTGGCAGCGCGGTCGGTGGATCGCTGCAGCACGATGGAGGTGCCGGCGGCGGTGGCGGACTGGTAGACGACGTACAGGGCGCCGTTGCGGGGGTCCACGGCCAGCCGGGGGAACCCGCCTCCCGAGGTGACGCCCGCCGCGGCTGCCTCCCCGGCGGCCGACTGGGCCCACGTCGCTCCCCCGTCGGTCGAGCTGGCCACCACTATGTGGTTGACCGCCGGGGCGGCGTTGCGGTCTCGCCACCCGACGTAGTAGGTGCCGTCGGGACCGATCACCGGCTGGGTCGGTTCCCGCACCAGCTCGCCGGGGGCGTTGGCCAGGACCGGTCCCGACCAGGTGGCCCCGCCGTCGGACGAGGTGGCGGTCACGAGCGAGCGCTCGCCGCCCCCCGAGCTGGCCCCGCCCGAGGTGACATAGACCCGCCACCCGGCGACGAGGAGCTTGTCCCCCCCGGTGCCGGGGGCGACGGCGATCCCGGGCCGGATGACGTAGGGCTGGGGGCCGGGGCCGCCCTGGATGGCGACGGTGGCCGTCTGGAAGGTGCGCCCGCCGTCACTCGAGTGGGCCACCATCACCGAGTCCCCCTCCCCCTGGATCACATGCGTCTCCGGCCGTTCCTGCAGGCCCCGGTGCGAGGCAAAGGTGGTGTAGACGTTGTTGCCGGAGCCGAACACCACGCTCTGGTCGTCGTGGGCGTAGCCGCCCGAGTCGAAGGTGTTGCACGGCGGCTGGGCGAAGTCGGCCGGGGTGGTGAGGCGGCCCCCGGACCACGTCCGCCCCCCGTCGAAGGTGACGTGGTACTCGCACTGGGCGGTGAGGAAGTTTTCGTCCACCAGCACGATGTGGCTGGGATTGGCCGGGTCTACGGCGAACGCGGGTATGTCGAGCCCCCTCAGCGGGTCGGTGTTGACCCCGGGGGTGGAGCTGGCGCCGAAGACGGCGTTGGCCCCCACCCGGAAGCCGGCCGGCGCCGGCGCCGCCTGGCCGGGCTCGGCCGAGGCCGGCCTGACCAGGGCGACACAGGGCAGCCCCAGGGCCATGGCCATCGCGATCGGCGCCGCGCCGCGCCACCCCAGCCAATGTCGCATCTTTTCCCCCAATCGGCCCGGATGACCTGGGATACCCTTTCTAGACGCCGGCGGCCCGGCGGTCAAGGGTCCCGGTCGCTAGGCTGGCATGGCAGCGAGAGGGGACAGCGATGGGGGCCGGCGCCGGCAAGGAGTGGGAGAGGACGTCCCGCTTCGGTCGCCGGGCCCGCATCGACGAGGTCGAGTGGCTGACCGGCACCGGCACGGTGAGGATCGCCCTGCAGGTGGTGGACGGCGGGGCATTCGACTACTTCCCGGGCCACTTCGTGGCCGTGCGCGAGGAGGTGCCGGGCTACGGCCCCATGCGCAGCCCGTACTGCCTTTTTAGCCCGCCCGCCGGCGACGGGCGCTTCGAGATCCTGGTGCGGGTCTTCCCCGAGGGGCCGCTCGCCTCCCACCTGGCCTCCGCCCGGCCAGGCACGGTCGTACGCTTCCGGGGGCCCTCGGGTCGATCGATGCTCCCCTCCGACCCCGACGCCGACCTGGTCATGATGGCTACCGGGGTGGGCATCAGCCCCCTGCGGTCCCTGTGCCACGCCCTGGTCACCGGCGGCCACCGTGGCCGGCTGCGCCTCTACTGGGGCCTGCGCCTCACCGACGACATCTGCCTCACCGACGACCTGGACGACCTGGTGGCCCGCCACCCCGACTTCGCCTACCAGATCTCGCTCTCGCGGCCCCCGCCGGCGTGGCCGGGGCTGCGCGGCCGGCTGGGCGAGTCGGTGCCGCCCCTGCTCGACACGCTGGGCCGACGGCGGTACTACCTGACGGGCAACGGGGCCATGGTCGAGGAGATGGAGGTGGCCCTGACCACGCTCGGGGTCGACCGCACCAGCATCCACGAGGAGAGGTTCTTCAACGTCAGGCACCGGGCCGACCCGGCGGTGGTCGAGGCGATCGTGTCGCGCTGCGGGGCCCACGACCTGTTCTCCCTGCAGGCCGACCTGCTGGCCCACGGGCGCCTCTTTCCGTTGGAGCGCGACAGGGACTAGTCCCAAAATGGAGAGCTCGGAGGCTGTCGCCAGGCCCTCCGCTCCAGGCGTGGTGGCGCAGAGCAAGCGCCCCCAGCCCTCCACGATGCTTATTGTGCACTGAGGTACCTCTTGGCTGTACCTTGATCCACAACAGTGGTCCAGAGCCTGGGCGACCCTCCCCCCGGGGGGTCGGCGGGACATTTGGCACAAGGGCGAAATCGGCACCTCGGCGGTACCCCTCGAACGCCCCCTTGATTGCTCATTTTGCCGTGGATGCCTTCAGCGGACGGTAGGCCGGGCCGAAGGTTGGTCTCGGGAGCGGGAACTACGACCCGGATCCAGCTGGTGCGATGGAGGAGGAGGAGACATGCCCATAGCCGAACGCGTCCGCACGGGGTCGCGAGTTGTCACCGGGGCCGTAGTGGCCGGGGCGGCTGGCCTGGTCCTGATGGCTTCGGTGGCGGCGGCGGTGGGCCTGGTCCCGATGCCGTCCGCTCCGGTGCAGCTGAGCGTGGCGGCGGGCGGCGGGTCTCAGCCGACGTCCACCAACCCCGCCACCTCGGGGTCGTCGGGGGCGGCGAAGGCCGCCGCCGCCCGCCCTCGGGCCGCATACCCGTCCACCTCTGCATCCCAGCCCGCCTCTGGGCACCGGTCCATTGCCGTGACCACCCCCAGGGCCCCGCTGCCGCCGGTCACGGCGGGAGCTTTCAAGGGCGCGGTCCACTCCGTCGTTCCCGGCGTGCCGGCGCCGGTCCAGCCGGTGACCGTGATGCCGCCCGTGGTCCGCATCACGCCCCCGTCACCGGGCGCCACGCCGAGCGGGCCGGCGCCCCAGCCGGCGCCCAGGACGTCCAGCCCGGCGCCCAAAGCCCCGGCCGTCGTCCCCACGACGCCGCGGACCACCAACCCGGCCCCGCCGGTCACCACGGTGCCCGTTGCCGTCACGGCCGGACCGGCGCCGCGAACCCAGCCCAGCGCCGCCCAGGTACAGGCGGCCCTCTCCGGGCTGGCCCCCTTCGTGCACTCCATCCTCAGCCCGACGGCCGCCCAGGTGGCCCAGTTCGGCAGCATGGTGTGCTCGGCGTTCGACCAGGGCCAGACCTATGCCCAGATCCAGGGCACCATCATGGCCGACGTGGCCAGCCTGCCGCTGACCACCGTCGCGCCGGGCGCCTCCGCCTACGTCGTGACCACGGCGGTCGCCCTGTACTGCCCGGCCTACGCCTCCAAGCTGAGCTGACCGGGCCATGACGGTGCTCGAGATCACCGACCTCCCCGGCCCCCGGAGGGAGTCAGCCGGGCGTGACCGGCACCTGGCCCAGCAAGATGCGCCGGCGGTGCTGGAGGTCTCCGGGCTGGCGGTCCGGACGCCCCACGGCGCGGTCGTCCTCGACGGCATCACCTTCTGCGTCCCTCGCGGGTCGCTGGTGGCCATCGCCGGCCCCACCGGCGCCGGCAAGACCAGCCTGGTGCGGGCCCTGACGGGGACCATGCCCGTGGCCTCGGGCTCCATCCGCCTGCGGGGCTCCGAAGTCTGCCGTGAGCCGGCGCTTCGGCGCCACATCGGGCTCGTGCCCCAAGAGGACATCCTGCACGGCCAGCTGCGCCTGCGGCGGGCTCTGGACTACGGCGCCTCCCTCCGGCTGCCCACCGCCGCTGGTCCGGGCGAGCGCCACGCCCGGGTCGAGGCCGTTCTCGCCGAGCTGGGTCTGGCCCGTCACGCCGACGTGCGGATCGCCTCGCTGTCGGTCGGCCAGCGCCAGCGAGCCAACATGGCCTCGGAGATCCTCGGCCGTCCCGACATCCTCATCCTCGACGAGCCCACCTCCAGCCTCGATCCCGGCTACGAGCGCACCGTCATGCGCACGCTGCGGGGGTTGGCCGAGCACGGTCATTCGGTGCTCGCCGTCACCCACAGCATGAGCGCCCTGCTGGAGTGCGACCTGGTGCTGTTCCTCGCCACCGGCGGGCAGATGGCCTTCTTCGGCCCACCGGCGGAGGCCATGGCGTTCTTCGGCCGCTACGACCCCGCCGAGCTGTTCTGCGCCCTGGACGACGGCGCCGGAGAGGGCTGGGGCCGGCGCTTCCGGGCCAGCCCGGCCTTCGCTCGCTATGCGGTGGCCGCCGCCGTGGCCAGGCTCTCCCCGGTCGACCGGGCGGTCGACATCCCGGGGCGGGCCCGGCAGGCCGCCACTCTGGCTCGCCGCTCGATCGAGCAGATCCTGGCCGATCGCCGCCACACGGCCATGCTCACCCTGCAAGGCCTGGTGCTCGGGGTGCTGCTGTGGACCTTCCTCGGCGCCGGGGGCCTGCGGGCACCCCGATTCCCCGGCTTCCATCCCGGGCCCCCCCTGGCCGCCGTAGGTATCGCCCAGCTCCTGGCCCTGAGCGTCAGCTGGCTGGGGCTGGCCAATGGCGTGAGGGAGATCGTCAAGGAGCGCCGCCTGCTGCGCCGGGAGCGCAGCGCCGGGCTGTCGGTGCGGGCCTACGTCGGCAGCAAGTTCCTCGTGCTCGGGACCATGTCCATGGTCCAGGCCGCCATCCTGACCGTCATCGCCACCGCTAGGGAGGAGGCGCCGGCCCAAGGGGCCGTGCTCGGCTCGGGTTCGGTGGAGATAGTTGTCGTCATGGCCCTTTCCGGCCTGGCCGCCGCTGCCCTCGGCCTGCTGCTCTCGGCGGTGGTGCGCACGCCCGACAAGGCCCTCGCCGCCCTGCCTCTGGTGGTGGTGGCCCAGTTCGTCCTCTCCGGTCTGCAGCCAGCGGTGAGGTGGCTCCCCGGCTTGTCCCGGCTGCGTGACGTGGCTGGGTCCTACTGGGCCGTCCAGGGGGTGAAGGCGACGGTCACCGGCGACGCCCGCGCCTGGTGGGGCGCCGTGGCCGGCCTGATGGTCCTGACCGTCGCCGCCTTGGGCGCCGCCGCCGTCGTGGTCCGCCACAGCCTTCGTCTGGCCTCTGGCCCGGCGCCGGCTGGGCGGCGGGCGCTCGGCTCAGGCCCGGAGGGGGCGTCCGATCCGGCGCTGGTGCCGGTGCAGGAGCCGGGGCGGGTGCAGGTGCCGGTGCCGGCGCTGGTGCCGGTGCAGCAGCCGGGGCGGGTGGAGGTGCTGGTGCCGGCGCAGGAGCCGGGGCGGGTGGAGCTGCCGGTGCCGGCGCTGAGGTGGCCGGCGGGCAGGCGGTCTTCGGTCCGGGCCGCGGCCCTGGTGGCCGTGCCTGGGATCGTGCTGGCTGCGGCCGGGATGGCGGCGTGGTGGCCGCCGGCCGCATCGGGCTCCCGGGCCGTGGCCCCCGCCGCCTTCCAGCACGTTCGCGCCTCTCAGGCGGGTCCAGGCGCGACCACCTCGGCACCGCCGGACCACGGGGCCAGGTGACAGGATTCGGGCGCTTGTCAGCCCGAGCTCGGGCGGACGATCCCTCTCTGGTAGGCGTAGACAACGGCCTGGACCCGGTCACGAAGGCCGAGCTTGCTGAGGATGCGGCCGAGGTGCGTCTTGACGGTGGCCTCGGCCAGGTAGAGCTTTGCCGCGATCTCGGTGTTGGACAGGCCGCCGGCCACCTCGACGAGGATCTCCCTCTCCCGCTCGGTCAGGGCGTCGAGGGGATCGTCGGCGTCGCCGGGGCCGCCGAGGTCGGGCAGGCGACGGGCATAGGTGTCCAGCAGGCGGCGGGTCAGGCCGGGGGCGATTACGGCGCCACCGCCGGCGATGTCGCGGATGGCGGCGGCCAGCTGGGCGGGAGGCACGTCCTTGAGCAGGAAGCCACTCGCCCCGTGGCGTAGGGCGGCAAAGGCGTACTCGTCGAGGTCGAAGGTGGTTAGGACGAGGACCCGGCAACGGGGCGCGGTCTGGGTGATACGTCGGGTGGCCTCGACGCCGTCGGTACCGGGCATCCGCACGTCCATGACCACCACGTCGGGATCGAGCTCGGCGGCGGCCCGGACGGCACCTTCGCCGTCGGCCGCCTCGCCGACAACGACGAGGCCGGGCTGTTCCTCCAGCACCATCCTCAGCCCTCTGCGCATCAGCTCCTGGTCGTCGACCAGTAGGACCCGGATCGGGCGGTGGCCGGCCTCAGTCTCAGCCGTCATACTGGTAGGGCGGGGCGGTGAGGTCGGCGCGCAGCACCCAGCCGCCCTCGGGGCTGGGCCCGGAGGTCACCGTCCCGCCGTAGAGCGCCACCCGCTCGCCCATGCCGGCCAGCCCGTGCCCGGCACCCGCGGCCCGGGGCAGGCTGCCGGCGCCGTCGTCGGCGACCTCCACGGTCAGGCGCGGGTACTCGTAGACCAGACGTGCCCTGAAGCTGGTCGCCCCCACTGCATGCTTCAAGGTGTTGGTGCCGGCCTCCTGGACCAGGCGATAGACGGTGAGCTCGGCTCCCGGCGGCAGCGGGAACGGCGTCCCCTCGGTGTTGCAGGTGGCGTCGAGACCGGTGGCCCCGAGCTGGCCGATCAGGGGGTGGAGCTGGTCCAGTCCCGGCTGCGGCGCCAGGTCGGCTCCGCCACGGCCGTCACGCAGCACACCGAGGAGGCGCCTGGTGTCACCGAGGGCCTGGCGGCCGACGCCGGAGATGGCGCTGATCGCCGCGGCCGCACGTTCGGGATCTCGGGCCAACTTGGCAGCGGCACCGTCGGCCATGGTGACGATCACGGCCAGGCTGTGGGCGATGATGTCGTGCATTTCCCGGGCGATGCGGGTCCGTTCGGCGGCCGCCGAGATCTGGGCCTGCTGGTCTCGTTCGACCTCCAGGCGGTCGGCGCGGTCGGTAAGCTCGGCCATGCGGGCCCGGCGCGAGCGCAGGACGGCACCTAGGAGGAGGGCGGCAGCCACCAGGCCTGAAAGGGCGACGAGCGAGCGGGTCCAGCTACCGGCCAGGCTCCATCGGGCGCTGGCCATGGCGGCCCCGATCTCCACCACCATGCCGGCGCCCAGTGCTTGGCCGAACGGTCGCTCCAGGGCCAGGGTGAAGATCGCGCCCAGGAGGGCGACGTCGGCCAGGAGTGGCGCGGCCCAGAGCCACTGGGCAAGGGCGACCGCGGCCAGCAGCACGAAGACAGCCACCGGGCGCCGGCGCCGCCACACGAGCGGCAGGAGCAGCCCGGCGTCGCACAGCCAAACCGCCGGCCCCCCCTGGGTGTGCAGGACGGTCCACGCCGTGGCGGCCACGGCCAGGACCAACACGCCCAGGGCGTCGCCGACCTGTGGCCGGCCCCTGTCGTAGGAGACGGCCCGGGCCAGCAGGGAATCCGGCAGCCACGTCTCCCGGAGTGCCGCGAGGCTCACCACCTGGCCACCGGGCTCACCCCTACATTGTGCATGCCCGACCCGTCGCAGCGGGGCGCAACCGGGTCTGTCGTCGGGTCATCCCAGGGGGCTAGTGGCATCATCTGGCGGTCGTACGCGGGGCAAGGGGAAATCATCCCCCGGCCAGGTGTCCGGTCCATGGCGACGCCGTACCCTTTGTGCCTGATGAGTGTGACCGGGGCGCTGCTGAACCCGACCGGCTTTGTCTCCTCGTCGGGCTACCTGGCCATCTTCGTCCTGTCGGTCCTGCAGTCCTGCTGCGTCCCCACCTCCTCGGAGCTGACCCTTGGCTTCGGCGGCGTGCTGGCGTCGGAGGGGACGCTGAGCTTGCCGGGGGTGATCGCCGCGGGGACGGCCGGCGAGATAGTGGGTGCCTACCTCGCCTGGGCCGCCGGCAGGGCCGGCGGCCGCCCCCTAGTCGAGCGCTACGGCCGCTTCGTCCTGCTCAGCCCCCACGACCTCGACCGGGCCAGCGCCTGGTACGGGCGTCACGAGCGCTGGGGAGTGCTCGGGAGCCGGCTGCTTCCGGTGATCCGCAACTTCGTCGCCGTGCCTGCCGGCGTGGCCCGGGTGCCGGCGGTGCGCTTCGGAGTCCTCACTGCCGTCGGCTCGCTCGTGTGGGACGGGGCGATGGCCCTGATCGGCTACGGCATCGGCAGCCAGTGGAGATCGGTGATGAAGGGGTTCAGCGACGCTGGCTACTTGCTCGCCGCCCTGGCCGTGATCGCCGTCGCCGTCGTCACCTGGCACCGCTGGCGGTCGTACCGGGCGTACGCCTCCGGCACCGGCGAGCCGTCCTCTCGACCTGGCGCCCGGCCCCGCCCTCACGGCGCCGCCCTGTCCGAGGCGCGCCCCGCCTCCGGAGCCTTGAGGCCACCGCCGGCGGGGGCCCTCAAGGTGCCCGCTCAGATCACCGCCGTCTTCTGGGCCATCAAGCTGCTCAGCACCGCCATGGGCGAGTCCGTTTCCGACGCCCTGGTCCACGGCATCAACCAGTACCTGGCCGTGATGGTCGGATTTCTCCTCTTCGCCGTCGCCATGTGGCTCCAGCTGAGGGCCCGGCGTTACAACCCCTGGACCTACTGGTTCGCCGTGGCCATGGTGGCCGTCTTCGGGACCATGGCCGCCGACGTGCTCCACATCGGCTTGCACGTCCCCTACCTGGCGTCCAGCGCCTTCTACCTGGTGGCCCTGGTCCTCGTCTTTGCCGTCTGGCATCGGGTCGAGGGCACGCTGTCGATCCACAGCATCTTCACCACCAGGCGGGAGGTCTTCTACTGGATGACGGTGCTGACCACCTTTGCCCTCGGCACCGCCGTCGGCGACCTGACCGCCATCAGCTTCAAGGTCGGCTACCTCAGCTCGGGCGTCCTCTTCGCCGTCGTGTTCGTCCTCCCCGGCGTCGCTTACGGCATCAGGTGGGCCGGGCCGGTGGCCGCATTCTGGCTGTCCTACATCCTCACCCGGCCCCTGGGCGCGTCCTTCGCCGACTGGCTGGGATTTTCCCCCCACGACGGCGGCCTCGGCTTCGGGCACCCTCTTGCTGCCCTCGTATTCGCCCTGCCGATACTGGCCCTGGTGAGCTGGGTGGCCTCCACCGGGATCGACAATGGCCCCCTGGTCGGGATGGAGACCGCCGGCGCCGCTCGGACCGCCCCCGCCGACTGACGGCTGCGCAACGTCTCGGGGCACCCAAGCCCGGTCGCTTACGGTGCCCGCGGCGCTTGACTCGATGCGTACCTCCGCCGCATCGGCCTGGACCCGGCTGACTCGCCGACGTGGCGGAGCGCCCACCGTGCCCGAGCCACGACGATCCTACCCCCCTGGGATTCGGGCTGATGGCCAGCTCACGGATCGAGGGGATCCCCACGGACCCTTCCATCGGCCACGGTCAGCCGACGGTGCGCGGGCTGCGCTACCCGGTGGAGAGCCTCTTGGAGCTGCTGGCTTCGGGGATGACGATCGAGGACATCGTCGAGGACCCCGACGACCTCGAGCGTGACGATCTGCTGGTCGCCTTGGAGGACGATCTGCTGGTCGCCTTGGAGTTGGGGGCCTTGGCCGCTGGCCAGCGCCGCGTGGTGCCGCTCGGCGCCGTGTGAGGTTGCTCATCGATGCCCAGCTACCGGCGAGACTCGCGCGGCTACTCGTCGCTGCGGGCCGGACAACAGGCTCCGACAGGGCAAGGACACGTCTTCCAGCGTCAGGTCGGCGCGATTGAGCTCGGGGTCACCCGTGCCCGACCGCCGTGGACCACCTTGCCAAGGTGCTCGGCGGCCTTTCGATCAGCAAGGCTCGGGACTCGGAGTAGTGACGGGTGAGGACTTGCGGCCCGTGGCCCTGGCGCAGGGGCCGGGCCAGGGCCAAGCGTCGGGCGGCTCGGGTGGCAGCACGGGTGGCCAACCAGAGAGCCGACCTGGTGGCGGCCTACGACCGCATCGGCGTCGAGGACCTCAGGGTCAAGAGCATGTCCGCCAAGGGCAAGGGCCGCCACAAGGCCGGCCTGAACCGCTCGATCGCCGATGCCGGGTGGTCCCAGCTCCGAGCTGTCCTGGCCTGGCAGGCAGCCAAGGCGGGCAAGACCATCGTGGTGCTCCCAGCTGCCGACACCACCCAGCGTTGCAGCACCTGCGGGACGAGAGCCAAGCCCCGCATCGAGCTGTCGGAGCCGGTGTACCGGTGCCGGGCATGCGGGTTGGTCCTGTGCAGGGACCGCAACGCCGCTCGGAACCTGAACCCGGACCGCTGCGGGGTATCGGCGGGCGGGTCTGAACCTGCCGATTCGGCAGTCCCGGAGGGCAGTGACGGCAACAAGCCCAGGGTCCCTGCGGGGTCCCTGGCAGCCTGAGCCCCAGAATCCCACGGCTTCAGTCGTGGGAGCAGTCAATCGCCCTCCTCCCCAGCTCCTCGAACTGCTCGGCGGTCGTCGGATGCCGGGCTCGGCCGGACACGAACTTGCCGACCATCGTTGACCTCCAGCTACCCGTTGGCGCCCTGGGGGTAGCGCTGGGCCTGCTCGTTATGGAGGTCGAGCTCCTCCTGTCCCGGTCCGTGGTGGGCCGCGAGCTCCACGGCGGCGATCGACAGATCCGACGCGAGCTGCCTTATGTGCGCGGCCAACTGCCCGCTCCGCACCGAGACCTTGAGGTCGCCGATCGCGAGCAGGCGCGCCGGTGCGTGGGCCATGCCGAACAACTCGGCGGGGAGGATCGTGTCAACCATCTCGACGTTCCTTCGTGCGTCGCTGAGGACAACACAAAGGGTAGTACGAAAGGGTAATAAGCCGGTAGGGGGTTGAGGATCCGCCAATTGTACTCACTACCCACTACCCTCGAGGTCGAGATCAAAAGGATAGCTCTTAGTATGGAACCTTACGGTGCGCCCCCTGGGATTCGAACCCAGAACCTGCGGATTAAGAGTCCGTTGCTCTGCCATTGAGCTAGAGGCGCCTGGCCATTCTGAGTGTCGAGACGAGGGCCGCTGTGACGCCGGTCAAGTCTAGTGCGGTTGGCGAAGAACGTCTTGAGTGCTTGCTGGGTCGATAGACCACCCCGAGCGGGCAGCCTCGGGAGCGCCTGCGAGGGCACCGACGGCGGCCGAGGTCTCGATCACCTGCACCGGCTCAACCCCGGTCACGGGCGGCCGCACCGAGGAGGGGAAGAAGGGGAAAGGAGGAGGAGGAGGGTGACCGAGGGGACTTGAACCCCCGACCTCCAGGGCCACAACCTGGCGCTCTAACCAACTGAGCTACGGCCACCAAGACTGGTCCAGTCTGGCACAGCCGAGGCGGCCCTGGCATATCGCGGCGTCCTCGGTGTTGCAACCTCGATGGAGGGGTACAGACGTACCTGGCCTTGGGCGTCGAGGAGTCCGCAAGTGGTCAAGTCAAGGCGAGAAGCAGGAGAGCAGGACCTGGTCCGTCTCTACCTGGACGGGATCGGACGCTACCCCCTCCTGACCAAGGACGACGAGGCGCGGCTCTCGCAGGCGATCGAGGCTGGCCGGGCCGCCCGGGCTGAACTGCTCGGCCCTCCACCGGTCAGCCCGGGCCGGCGACCAAGGCTGCGCCGGATGATGGCAGCCGGCCAGGCAGCCGCCGAGGAGTTTACCAACGCCAACCTGCGGCTGGTCGTGTCCATCGCCAAGCGGTACCAGTCGGTGGAGATGCCCTTGCTGGACCTGGTCCAGGAGGGAAACCTCGGCCTCATCCATGCCGTTGACAAATTCGACTGGCGCAAGGGCTTCAAGTTCTCGACATACGCCACCTGGTGGATCCGTCAGGCCATCGGGCGAGGCATCGACAACACCTCCAGGACGATACGGGTGCCGGTGCACGCCGGTGACCAGATCCGCCGGCTGCTGCGCATCCGCACCCAGATCGAGGGAGAGACCGGCCGGGCGCCCTCCGCTCCAGAACTGGCGGAAGCCATGCAGCTACCTGAGGCGTACGTGGTCGAATTGCTCCAGTACGGGGCCGACCCCATCAGCCTGGAGACACCGATTGGGACCGAGGGAGACACCGAGTTGGCCGACATCGTGGCCGACATGTCTGCCCCCTCCCCCTTCGACGCCGTGGCCGAGGCCCTGCTGGGCCCCGAGATCGACAAGCTGCTGGCCCCACTCGACGAGCGGGAGCGGCAGATCCTGCGGCTGCGCTACGGCCTGGACCGGGGTGACCCCCGCACTCTCGAAGAGGTCGGTGCCGCCCTCAATCTGACCCGCGAGCGGATCCGCCAGATTGAGCGGACGGCGTTGTCTAAGCTCCGCCATCCATCCGTGGAAGGGGGGGCTCACGACCTGCTGGCCAGTTAGTTAGCCCCGGTGTCACCTTTCCCTACTCCAGCTGGCCAGACGGGTTGGCGGAGGCCTCCCACCGGGCCTCGATCCGGCCCCAACGCCACACGGCGAGGGCGACTACCCAGGTGACTACGAACAGGCCGGCTATGAAGAATCCGGCGTGATTTATATTGAATGTGGCAGCAAAGCTCCAGATGCCACCGTGCAAACTGAGTTGGCCCTGTACGACCGAAAGCAGTTCTACCGTGCCTATAACGAAGGCCACGGTCACCGACAGGGCAGTGATCGTTAGGTTGTAATAGACCTTGCGCACGGGTTTGAAGAACGCCCAGCCGTAGGCGAAGTTCATAAAAAGGCCGTCGAAGGTGTCCAGCAGGGACATACCGGCGGCGAAGATCACCGGAAGCGACAGGACTGCCCAGAACGGCAGCCCAGCAATCACCGCGGATCCGGACAGGACCAAGAGGCCCACCTCGGTGGCGGTGTCGAAACCCAAACCGAAGAGAAAACCTATCGGGTACATCTTCCACGGCTTGTCGATCCGCTGGGCCAGGGGCCCGAAGAACCTGTTCATCATGCCCCGAGCATCGAGTTGGCGCTCCATCTCGTCCTGGTCGAAGCGGCCCCGGCGCATCTCGGCGAAAATGCGAGCAATGGAGATCAGAATGAAGACATTTAGAAGGGCGATAACATACAGAAACACCCCCGACACCGCTGTGCCGACCAGGCCCGCATAATGGTGCAGCCCAGAACCACTCTGGCTAACTCCTTGGTTTAGTGCGCGTATTCCGAGGTTCAGCAGGATCGACAGGATGAACACGACGCTGGAATGGCCTAGCGAAAAGAAATAGCCGACCGAGAGTGGGCGCCGGCCCTGTGACATCAGCTTGCGGGTGGTGTTGTCGATCGCCGCGATGTGGTCGGCGTCGAATGCGTGGCGCATGCCCAGCGTATAGGCGAGGATGCCGGTGCCGATGCCGAAGGTTGTCTTGGCGTCGACGTGGGAGTGGCCGGCGGCGCCAGCGACGAGGAGCACGAAGCCGACCACATGGAGGCCCACGACCGAGCCGAGCATCGCCGACAGGCGTCGCCACTCCGACGGGTCGAGCACGGCGCGCAGGCGGCGCCGGCGGGGCACGGGAGGGGCTCCGGTCGTAATGGCCATCGGCCCTTCCTAGCCCAAACACGACCTGGTTGCAACAAGTGGCCGCTTCACTCCCGCTGGACCATCGGGCCATGGTGCATGGCCGTTGCGGCGGGTGGGTATCGGCCGGGCATGAGCACCGAACTGAGCGGCAAGAAGATCGCGTTCCCGGTGGCCAACTCCGGAGTGGAGGAGGTGGAGTTGACGCGGCCCGGGCAGCCTGTCGCCGATCGGCCAAGCCGGTGGCGGCGGTGTAGCACGGCCCGTGGTCCCTGGTGGAGGGCGGCGTCGCCGAGGGCAAGACGCTCACCAGTTGGCCCAGCCTCCAGACGGACATTCGCAACGCCCGTGGTACCTGGGTCGACCGGGAAGTCTTTGTCTGCCCGGAAGGGGTTGCCAACCGTTGGCCGGAATGGGTAGTTCTGTCTCGTTCGACCATGACTGTCACACCCTCTGGTCATGATGGGGGACGTGAGGCTTTCCGAGTGGGCAAAGCAGGACGGGGTGAGCCG
>JBOGGP010000036.1:0-14169 GCA_050744105.1 Acidimicrobiales bacterium | reverse complement strand
CGTTCCGCGGTGGAGGAGTTGATGCGGGTGGCGTGGCGGACGGTGGGGGCGATCGTGGGCCGGGTGGTCGACGACGCCCATGCGCGACGCGACCCGCTGGACGGGCTGCGCCGCATCGGCATCGACGAGGTGTCGTATAAGAAGGGTCACCAGTTAGTGGGGCGGCTGGCAGCTGAAGGAGAAACACCCGCTTGTCCGGCTTCGACAGCCACACCGGACGTGACCGTGACGGCGGCGTGTGACCCGTTCTGGCAGCCGAAGGCGCCCGATCAGATGTTGTCTTCGGCGGCAACCCGAGGACCCGACCGGAGGGAGGGCCGCAGGGGCGCCAGGACAACCGAGCGCAGCGAGGGCGTCAGTCCCAAACTCTCAGCCGCCAGGGACGCGGTGGGCTGGCTTGGGGAAGGGAACTGTCAGGCGCTGAGGTAGATGGTGACGCCGAGATCGTCGGCGCCGGCTCGCAGGCGGGGCCCGATGTTGCGGGCGGTGCCGAAGAACAGTTGCCGTCCGTTGGCCAGTCCGGCGGCGAGGGTCTCGCCGATGAGCAGCCCGCCGCCGTAACGGTTGGCCAGCATGGCCGCCCGGTCCAGCAGCGGGCGGGGGTCGAGGATCTGCAGGACTTCGGGGTGGGGCCAGCGGATGGTGTTGATGACCGCCGGGCTGGCCCCGGCGAACAGTCCGGAGAGCTGACCGCCCCGATCACCGTGCACGGCTTGCAGTAGCCGCCAGTGGGCGCTGGCCGGCAAGGCCAGGTCCTCGTCGTCGGGCAGAGCTTCCGGCCAGCGGCCGCGCAGCACGCGCACCGCGATGTACTCGTCGACCACGTTCACCGCCAGCCCGCCTGAAGGTCAGTCGTCGACTTCGCCGTTGCCGCCGATGAGCGGATCGGCGGCCGACACGGCGTCCAGGGCGGCCTGGAAGTCCTCGGCCAGGTCACCGTCGGTCAGCCGGCCCAGGAACTCCCGGTCGGTGTCCGACAGCTGCGGGTCGCCGGCCCGGCGCCGCCGGCGGCGTTCCTCGAGTAGCTCCTCACCAACACTCACGCCCACCAGTCTGCCCCAGGGGTGTGACATTGCGTCCACGACCTGGACACCACCCTCCTTCTTCAGCTGCCCGCCTTGCCGTGACGGCCAGGAGCGTCGCTGCCCACTCGGCCAGCGATGGCTGTGGCCGGGGGACTGACGCCCTCGCCTCTGGCTCGGTTGTGCTGCCACCCCTGCGGCCGCCCTTCGGGCGGTCCTCGGGTTGCCGTCGAAGAGAACGCTGCCGGTCTGGTGGTGAGGGGATCGGGGCAGGTCTGGCGGCGATCCTGAGCCGGGTGTGTCGGGGGGATGAGACAGCACCGGTAGGAGGCCGGCCGCGCCGGGCACGCTCAGTGGCGACCTCGGTGGGCCTCGCGTTCGGCTTGCCGCCGGGCCTGACGGTTCATCTTGGCCGCCGGCTCGGTCTCTGCCGCCGGGGTGGTCTGCTCGAGGCGGTGCTGCAGGGCGGCGACGGTCAGCTTGAGGGCGGTCAGCTGCTCCCGGGCGACTGCCGCGTCGGCTTCTGCTTTGGCGGCGCGTCGCTCGGCGGTCTCGGCCCGCCGCGTGGCGGCGGCCAGGGTGGTCTCCAGCTCGGTCACCTTGGCGACCAGACCGGCGTCGAGGTCGCCGGCTTGGCGGCGGGCGAGACGGGCACGGTAGGCGGCTTGGCGTTCCGCGTTGGAGGAGTAAAGACGCTGGCGGGGCATCAGCGGCTCACCGCTTGTTCATGACAGATAGGGCCTTGGTGTTCGAGGTCGGTTGTGAACGGTCGGGCAGGTGGTTCGAGCAGGGTTGTGAGTCCACACACCCTTGCATCACGATGAACACGGCGTAACGTTACTAATCCCATTTTTTGTTCCACGCGTGTGGCATTTCGCGGCGGGAGCGCCGCCTGTCGACCAAAGGTGACAGCCCGGGGACGGCGCCCCTCCGGTCACCGGGGGTGCATTGGTGTGGAGCATGCTGATCTGTCCGAGGCCTCTGTCAGAAGCCGAGCTGCACCTGCTGCGCGCCCGCCTGCGAGGCGGGGCGCTCTCCAAGGACCGAGGTGGCGAGCTCGAGGTCCCCCTGCCGATCGGGCTGGTCTACGACCCGGCCGGCAAGGTCGGGTTGGACCCCGACCACGGCGTGCGCGATGCCGTCGCTCACCTCTTCGCCACCTTCGCCCGCACAGGCTCCGCGCTGGCCACGGTCAAGGCGTTCGCCGCCGAGGGCCTGAGCTTTCCGCTGCGGCTCCGCAACGGGGCCCGAACAAAGGTGGCCTGATCTGGGCTCCCCTGCGCCACCACCGGGTCCTGCTGTCCGCCTCCCGGGGCACCGACCGCCGGGCGAGCCAACGGGTTCATCATGGCACCTCCACTCTGTTTGTCAGCCAGTAACAGAGTGACGGGCTGAAGCCACCAGATGGTGGATGCAGACCACGATGCAGGCCCTACGGTCGGTTCAGGCCATCACAAAGGACGGAAAAGCCCTGCTCACAGCTCCCTTGGGGGGGGGAGCCACACCCAACCTGATCAGCGCCAGGGCGTACCCCGATCCACAGGCGGCACCCGGGGCCGCCACGACGTCGGCAAGAAGGCAATCACCTCCTGGCGTTGCCCGCCCCCGTCGAGGTGCACCCGGCCCGCCGCGTCGCGCACCAGAGCCACGCAGTCGTCGCCCGGCCGGTTGGGGTCGTAGACCGACACGACCACGCTGTCACCCTCGGACCGCTGCGCCCAGGCCAGGACCTGGTGGTGCCGGAACGCTTGCCAGGGCAGGGCGGAGCGGGTCATGACCAGGCCGAGCGGGCACAGCCGGCCGGCGTCCAGCTCGGAGCGCAACGCCGGCCAGTACCGCCGGGCCATCAGGGCGTCGAGGGCGGCCGGCGGCACGACCGGGTGCATGAGCGCCAGGTAGCGCAGCGCCCCGGCCGGCAACTGGAGGCTGTCGCACTGCCGGCGGACCAGGTAACGCCCGAGAGGGCTGGCCGGCGCCGGGGCCTCGGTCGTTGACGGCGGGAGCCTCCCGGCGGCCCAGTAGTCGGCGGCGGCGAGGACCATCCCCCCGCAGAGCCCGACCGACCAGTCGCCGGCGGGGCCTTTCACCAAAGCGAAGGCATTGGCGAAGGCAAAACCACCGCGGCTCGGCCGCCAGCTGATCAGACCGGCGCCCTCTTGGGCAGGATGGGCGCGTCGCGACCGGTGCCGGCGCGCTTGGACGAGCCCGGCCCAGCCGACACCGTCTCGTGGTAGTCCTCCTCGACGTTGACCGACCAGACGTCGTGAGGGCCACCGCCGAGCAGATTGTCTACGGTCAGCATTGCTGTGTACATGGAGTGGTCCTGGTTGTTGTAGCGGTGCATCCCGTTGCGCCCGACCGGTAAGACGTTGGCGCATTCGGCGGCCAGCCAGCCCCGGATGACCTCGACGTTGCGGGCGTAGTCGGCGTCGTAGTAGGGGTAGGCCTTGGGCATGCGCACCACGTAGCCGGCCTCGACCGCCGCCGGGTCGACCAGGCCGAGGCGGCCCAGCTCGGCCTTGCCCGCCTCGATCAGCACGTCGTCGGGGGCGCTCCAGGTCTCGTCGCCCTCGAAGACGAAGTACTCGAGGCCGAGGCAGGTGCGGCCGTCCTTGACCAGGTAGGGCGACCATGAGCCGAAGTTCTGGATGCGGCCGACCTTGACGCCGGGGTCGTGGATGTATATCCAGTTGTCGGGGAACCCGGCCGACTCGGGCACCACCAGGGCCACCGTCACGAAGTCCCGGTAGCTCAGGTCGGCGGCGGCGGCGGCCACCTCGGGGGGCGCCGGCGGTGACATGGCCGCCACCAGGGCCGACAGCGGCATCGACGAGATGACGGCACTCGCTGGGAAGGTGGTCTCGGCCCCGTCACAGGTGGCGGTGACCGCGGTGGCCCGCCCCTCGCCGCGGTGGATCCGGGTCACTCGGGTGGCCATGTGGACCTCGGTCCCCGCCGCCTCGACCAGTTCTCGGCAGCGCTCCCACATCATTCCTGGGCCCAGCTTGGGGTACTCGAACTCCTCGATCAGGGAGGTGATCTCCTTCTGGTTTCGCTTGGGGAGCACGGCGTTGACTATGGCGGAGAATAGCGACAGGTTTTTTACCCGCTGGGCGGCCCAGTCGGCCGGCATCTCAGACGGCGGGTGGCCCCACAGCCTCTCGGTGTAGGTCTTGAAGAAATGGCGGTACAGGCGCCAGCCGAACCGGGACGCCAGCCAGCCCTCGTACATGTCCTGGCGCGCGGGCGGCCGCACCCGGACCCACAGGTAGGAAAGCACGCAGAGGAGGGCCTCAACGACGCCGAGGTTGCGCAGCGCGTTCATTGCCTTCAGCGGGTAGTCGTAGAACTTTCCCTGGTACAGGATCCGGCTCTGGCGGGGGCGCAGCATGAGGTCGTCGCCGGGCAGGATCTCGTGCCACATCTCCTCGACCGGCTTGACCTTGGTAAAAAAGCGGTGGCCCCCTATGTCGAAACGCCATCCGTCGCGCTCCACCGTGCGCGATATCCCTCCGACCACGGAGTCGGCCTCGAGCACCGTGGGCCGCTTGCCCGCCTTGACCAGCTGGTAGGCCGCGGTCAGGCCGGCGGGGCCGGCGCCGACGATCACAACCTCGGCCGCGGTGGCGGCCGGGTCGAGGTGCGGCGCAGCGGTATCGGTCACCTGTGTCCTGTTCAGCTCGGTCGGCTCGGTCAGCCCTGTCAGCCCTGTCAGCTGGGGAACCGGACGAGGTTTTCGTTCTCGAAGTAGGCCCCGGCGCTGGCCCGCACCACCGTCTCCCCGCTCGGGCGCAGCAGGTTGAGCCAGCTGTAGAGGTAGCCACAGTCGCCGCCGAAGCCGGGGTATCCGTTGCGGTAGACCAGCCACAGCGTGTGACCGGCGCTAAGCCGGCTGAGGGTCTCCTGGGCGAAGGTCCCGACGTCGGTGTGGTCGATCACCTGGCGGTAGTCCACCCAGTCCACAAGCTGGGGCCCGATCCCGCGGGGGAAGGTGAACTGCGACACCCCGCGCACGGTGAGCAGGCGGTCCACCGCCGGCCCCAGCTGGTCGGGGCAGTAGACGACCTCGTCGCCGGCCTGGGCCTGGAGGTCGAGCACGGCGGCAACCTGGACGGCCTGGGTGCGCGCCCCGGCGTTGTTGCCCAAACCGGTCAGGACGCCGGCCAGGCAGGCCACCCCGAGGAGGCCGGCGGTCACCCGGCGGTCGGCAAAGCAGGTCAGGCCGAGGGCGGCCAGCAGGAGGAACAGCGGGAGGAGGACCGCCGTGTAGCGGGCCTGGAAGGCGGCGCCGGCCAGGGCCCCGCCGGCCACGGCGGCCACCAGGGTGCCGCCCAGCACGGCGGCCACTGGGCGGGCCTCGGCCCGGCCCCTCAGGTCGATGACCAGCCGCCAGCGGTCGGAGGCGGCCCCCGGGGGGGGCAGCACGGCCCCGGTCTCGTCGAGGCGGTGGCCTGGCAGGCCGAAGATCCCGAGGCCGACCAGGGCGAACAGCCACCAGGCCAGCAGGACGGCCCAGGGGCCACTGCCGGCGAACTGGGTGAAAAGCGACAGCACGTCGGCCGGCCCGGCGGCGCCGGTCCACGGCGTGCCGGTGTGAAGGCTCTGCCAGACGAACAGCGGGGCGGCAGGCAGCCAGCACACTGCGCCGATCACCAGGGCCCCGAAGGCGGCCCGCACGGCCCGGATGCTCTCCTCGGTCTGGGTGTCTGGCCGGAGGGAACGGTGAGAGGGGTGAGAGGACCGCCAGATCCTCCAGATCAGCCACAGCGCCGTGGTCCCCACCAGGTAGATGCCCCAATAGTGGGTGTAGAGCAGGGCGGCGGTGACCGCTCCGAGGGCGACCGAGCGCCGGCGGGTGGGCGCCTCGAGCACCCGGGCCAGGGCCAGGAAGCCGGCCACGGCCAGCAGCATCATCAGCGAGTACATCCGGGTCTCGGTCGCGTAGTAGATGGCGAAGGGAGACGAGGCGGCGAGCAGGACCACGGCCCAGGCGGTGCGCCGGCCGCCCACCCTCAGGCCGGCGAACCAGAACAGGGGCAGGCTGGCCACCGACGCCAGGCCGGACATGGCCCGCACGGCGAAGTCGCCGTAGCCGAATACGAGCATCCAGAAGTGGAGGAGGTAGTAGTAGAGAGGCGGGGACCCGTCGTGGGCCAGCGCCCGGGGGATCCCGGTCAACGACAGGCGGGAGATGTTGACGCTGATGGTCTCGTCCAGCCACAGGGCGCTCGGGGCGTAGAAGCGCAGCACCACGCCGGCCACGATCACCGCCGCCCCCAGGGCGCGGCCCAGCCGGACCGCGGGGCGGTGGCCGGCCCCGAGGAAGCGGCGGGCGTGACCGATGCCCGTCGAGGGCACGGTTGCGATCGATGTCACAAACCTCAAAGGTACTGCCTGGGGGGACCAGGGCCCGAGCGGCCCCCTGAGCGGGGGGACCAGGGCCCGAGCGGCCCCCTGAGCGGGTCAGCCGTCCCGATCTCGGCGGGTGGCGGCTCGAAAAGGTAGGGTCGGCGCCATGAGCGCTCCCGAGCCGGACCCCGGCCAGGCCCCGGATCGCAACCTGGCCCTGGAGCTGGTACGGGTCACCGAGGCGGCGGCCATGTCGGCGGCCCGCTGGATGGGCCGGGGGGACAAGGAGGGCGCCGACCGCGCCGCGGTGGACGCCATGCGCATCATCCTCCAGAGTGTTCCCATGGACGGGGTGGTGGTGATCGGCGAGGGGGAGAAGGACGAGGCCCCCATGCTCTACAACGGCGAGCGCATCGGGGACGGCACTCCCCCCCGCACCGACATCGCCGTGGATCCCATCGACGGCACCACGCTGTGCTCCCTCGGGCGCACCGGGGCCCTGTCGGTGATCGCGGTGAGCGAGCGCGACAGCATGTTCGACCCGGGCCCGTGCTTCTACATGGAGAAGATCGCCGTGGGCCCCGACGGCGCCGGCGCCGTCGACCTGCGCCGGTCCACGGCCGACAACCTGGCGTCGCTGTCGGAGGCCCTGGGCCGCCCCGTCCACGAGATCACCGCCGTCGTTCTCGACCGCCCCCGACACGCCCAGCTGATCGCCGATATCCGAGCCACCGGGGCCCGCATCCGCCTCATCGCCGACGGCGACGTGGCCGGCGCCATCGCCGCCGGCGTCGCCGAGTCGGGGGCTGATATCCTGATGGGCATAGGCGGCACACCCGAAGGGGTGATCGCCGCCGCCGCCCTCAAGTGCATGGGCGGCGAGTTGCAGGGCCGCCTGTGGCCCCGGGACGGCGGCGAGCGCCGGGCCGCCGAGGAGGGGGGCTACGACCTGGACCGGGTCCTCTCCACCGACGACCTGGTCCAGGGCGACAACTGCTTCTTCGCCGCCACCGGTATCACCGACGGCGAGTTGGTCCACGGCGTCCACTACGACCGCACCGGGGCCACCACCGAGTCGCTGGTCATGCGGTCCAAGTCTGGGACGGTCCGGCGCATCAGCGCCCACCACCGCCTCAACAAGCTGGCCCACTACTCCGCCATCGCCTTCAGCTGAACCGGCTTCTCAGCCGGCGGCCACCGAGAACCGGCCGCGCCGGCGGTACCACGCCGCTGGCCCGTGGGCGGCCAGCGTCGTGCACGACCAGCCGGCGCTGGCCACGTCCGACTCGACGGCGGCTAGCAGGTGGCTCCCGATCCCCTGCCCCCGGCAGGCCGGGTCTACCACCACCGCCACCTGGCCGCCGTCGTCGTCCACCCAGGCCACGGCCACGCCGACCACCTCCGCCTCCCTCCGCGCCGTCACGACGATGCGCCGGCCGTCGCCGGCCCCGTCGCCGGCCCCCTCGCCGGCCGGGCCGGTGCCGGCCGCCCCTGCCGGTAGCAGGGCGGCGGCCTCGGGCGGTAGCAGGGCGGCGGCCTCGGGGTCGACGAGCCGGCCCCGGGTGAGCTCGAGGGGCAGGCCACCCCGTCCGACGACGGCCGCGGGCAGCAGGGCGGCGTCGGCCCAGGGCACCCAGCGCCGCCCGCCGGCGTCGCTGCGCTCGGCCAGCAGCACGACCCGGTCGCAGGCCACCGTCATCCGGTAGCAGGCGAGGGCGGCGATGGCGGCCGCGGTCCAGACCGGGTCGGTGGCCCGGCCCAGGGTGACGTGGGGCACAAAGGGGCGGAGGTCGGGACGGCTCGAGGGTGGCGACAGCGGCGGGGCCAGGAGGCGGGCGCGGAGGCGGGCCAACCCGTGCAGGTCGCCGCCCACCTGCAGGTAGAGCACCGGGTTGGCCGGCGCGAACGTGGCGACCGGTCCCAGCTCCAGATGCAGGGGCCCAGGTGCCGAACCGGCGGCGGCCCGCAGGGTGGTCTGGGCCCGGCGCAGGCCGGCGGAGGCAACGTTGACGGGGGGGACGACGGTGACGTGGGGGGCGATCCGGCCCAGGCCGGCGGCGCCGCCGAGGCCCCGGCGCAGGCCGTCGATCTCGTCGCGCTGCGGCGGGTCGATCAGCAGCGCCGCGCACAGGCGCATCCGGCGCTCGGGGGTCGGGGCGGCGGACACCGTGGCCGGCGGGGGATCCCCGGATGGCAGCTCTAGTGCCCCCGCCGAGACCCGTGGCGCGGCCTACGCTCCCCGCAGCTGCGTCGCTGAGCGGGGCCTGTCAACCCGGCAAGCACGGCGCAGCTCCCGGCCGGGACACTACCCCGCCACCTCCAGGCGCACCTCGGCCCGGCGCAGGGCGGCGGCGGCGGCGGGAGCCCCGTCGGGGCCGGCCGACGACAGCGCCTGCTCGGCGCCGGCCTTGGCCCGCCGGGCCCGCTCCCGGTCGACCTCGCCGGCCAGCTCGGCCACGTCGGCCAGCATGATGACCCGGTTGTCGCGCACCTCGACGAAGCCGCCGTGGACGGCCAGGCGCAGCTCGTCGCTCCCCTCCCTGGCCACCCGGACCACGCCGGGGTCGAGCACGCCGAGGAAGGGCATGTGGTTGGCCAGGAAGGCGAGCTCGCCGCCCGTGGTGCGACAGACCACCATCTCCGCTTCGCCCGAGTACAGGGTCCTCGACGGGGCCACCACCTCCACCTGGGTCGTCGCCACGGCCGGGTCAGTCCCCCTTCTGGAGGGTGGCCGCCTTCTGGCGGGCGCTCTCGATGTTGCCGACATTGAGGAACGCCTGCTCGGGCAGGTCGTCGACGTCGCCGTTGACGATGGCCTCGAAGGACTCGACCGTCTCGGCGACAGGGACGAAGATGCCCTTTAGCCCGGTGAACACCTCTCCTACGAAGAACGGCTGCGACAGGAAGCGCTGGATCTTGCGGGCCCGGTTCACGCTGATCCTGTCCTCCTCGGACAGCTCGTCGAGACCCAGGATGGCGATGATGTCCTGCAGCTCCCGGTAGCGCTGGAGGACCTCCTGGGTGCGCCGGGCCACCGCGTAGTGGCGGTCGCCCACCACCTCGGGGGCGAGGACGTTGGACGTCGACGCCAGCGGGTCAACGGCCGGATAGATCCCGAGGGCGGCGATCTCACGGGCCAGCTGGGTGGTGGCGTCGAGGTGGGTGAAGGTGGTGAAGGGGGCCGGGTCGGTATAGTCGTCGGCCGGCACGTAGACGGCCTGGACCGAGGTGATCGAGCGGCCCTTGGTGGAGGTGATGCGCTCCTGCAGCTCGCCCATCTCGTCGGCCAGGGTCGGCTGGTACCCGACCGCCGAGGGCATGCGACCGAGCAGGGTGGAGACCTCCGATCCGGCCTGGACGAAGCGGAAGATGTTGTCCACGAAGAGCAGGACGTCCTGGTTCTTCACGTCACGGAAGTACTCGGCCATGGTCAGGGCCGACAGGGCGACTCGCAGGCGCACGCCCGGTGGCTCGTCCATCTGGCCGTAGACCAGGGCCGCCTTTTCGAGCACCCCGGACTCCTGCATCTCCAGCCACAGGTCGGTGCCCTCCCTGGTCCGCTCGCCCACCCCGGCGAAGACCGAGACGCCGCCGAACTGCTGGGCCACCCGGTTGATCATCTCCAGGATCAGGACCGTCTTGCCCACCCCGGCGCCGCCGAAGAGCCCGATCTTGCCCCCCTGGACGTAGGGCTCCAGCAGGTCGATCACCTTGATGCCGGTCTCGAACATCTGGGCCCGAGGCTCGAGGGCGTCGAAGTCTGGCGACGGCCGGTGGATGTCCCAGCGGTCCTCGACCTCGCCCAGGGTGGTGTTGTCGACCAGGTCGCCGGTGACGTTGAAGACGTGTCCCAGCACGGCGTCGCCCACCGGCACGTTGATGCCCCGACCGGTGTTGCGCACCGGCGTGCCCCGGCGCAGGCCATCGGTCGGCTTGAGGCACACGCAGCGCACCCGGCCCTCGCCGATCTGGAGGGCGACCTCGGCGATCAGCCTGGTCTTGTCCCCCTCCAGTTCGATCTCCATCTCCACGGCCTGGTTGATCTCGGGCAGGGCGCCGGGGGGGAACTCGACGTCGACGACGGGACCGGCGATGGCGATGACCCGCCCGTCGGTCGTCGGGGTGCTGGCTGGGGGGGCCGTCTGGGCGACGGTGCTGCTCATGTCTTCTCCTCGATGGCGAAATTTCACGGTCCGGTGGCGGCTCGGGCGTCGTCGGGCGGCAGGTACAGCTCCTTCCAGGACCCACCTTCGGGGCTCCCGCCCCGCAGGGCCTCGGCCCCGCCCACGATCTCCATGATCTCGGTGGTGATCGTGTCCTGGCGGGCCCGGTTCATGACCCTGGTCAGCGTGGTGGCCAGGTCGTCGGCGTTGTCGGTGGCCGCCTTCATGGCCCGCTGGCGGGCCGCCTGCTCGGAGGCCGCGCCCTCGAGCAGGGCGGCGTAGACCTCGGCCTCGAGCCACCGGGGCAGGAGCAGGTCGAGGATGGCGGCGGGGTCGGGCTCGTACTCGTAGTCCACGAAGCGGTGCTCGGCGGGAGCCGGGCCGTCTGCCGCCCCGTCAGGAGGAGTGACGTCGAGGGGAACGAGGCGACGGGTGGTGACGGCCTGGCTGCCCATCGACAGGAAGCGGGTGAAGACCAGCTGGACCTCTCCGACCTCGCCGGCCCGGATGGCGCCCATGACCGTCTCGACCATCTGGCGGGCCGCCTCGAAAGTGGGTCTCTCCGAGACGCCCGTGACGGACCGGGCCACCTCCTCGCCGCGGAAGCGGAAGAAGCTCTCCGCCTTGCGCCCGGAAGTGACGAGCATCACGTCGCCACCGCGCCGGCGGCGCTCGGCCACCAGCCGCTCCACTCCCCTCAGCACCGACGAGTTGTAGGCCCCGGCCAGGCCCCGATCGGCGGTGACAGCGATCACCGCCGTCCCCCCGGGACCGTCGCTGTCGCCATGACCGCCGAAGAGGGGGCTGCCGGCGGCGTCGGGGGTCCGGGCCAGGTCGGCGACGACCTCGGCCATCTTCTCCACGTAGGGGCGGGCGGCCAGGATGGCCTGCTGGGCCTTCACGATGCGCGACGCGGCGATCAGCTCCATGGCCCGGGTGATCTTCTTGGTCGACTGGATGCTGCGGATGCGCCGGCGCAGGACGCGTTCCTGACCCCCTGCCATGTGCCTGGATGCCCCTGGTCAGTCGGAGCCGTCGGAGGACGCCCGGCGGCCCTGGTCGTCGCTGGGGGCGAAGCTCTTTTTGAACGACTCGATGGCGCCGTCGAGGTCGGCCGCCTCCGGGAGGGCCTTGGTGGCCCTGATCGTCTCCAGCAGGCCTCCGTGGCTGGTCTTGAGGGACAGGAGGAGCTCGGTCTCGAAGCGGCGCACGTCGCCGACGGCGACGTCGTCCACGAAGCCCTTGGTCCCGGCGTAGATGGCGACGACCTGCTCCTCGACGGGGAGGGGGGCATTTTGCCCCTGCTTGAGCAGCTCGGTCAGGCGGTAGCCCCGGTCCAGCTGCGACTGGGAGATCTTGTCCAGCTCGGAGCCGAAGGTGGCGAAGGCCTCCAGCTCGCGGAACTGGGCCAGGTCGATCTTCAAGGTGCCGGCCACCGACTTCATGGCCTTGATCTGGGCCGCCCCTCCCACGCGCGACACCGAGTTGCCGACGTTGATGGCCGGCCGCACGCCGGCGTAGAAGAGGTCGGACTCCAGGTACACCTGGCCGTCGGTGATGGAGATCACGTTGGTCGGGATGTAGGCGGAGATGTCGCCGGCCTTGGTCTCGATGATGGGCAGGGCGGTGAGCGACCCTCCGCCGCGAGCCTCGGACAGCTTGGCCGCCCGCTCCAGCAGCCTGCTGTGGAGGTAGAACACGTCACCCGGATAGGCCTCCCGCCCGGGCGGCCGGCGCAGCAGCAGGGACAGCTGGCGATAGGCCTCGGCCTGCTTGGAGAGGTCGTCGTAGACGATGAGGGCGGCCTCGCCGGCCTCCATCCAGTGCTGGCCCATGGCGCATCCGGAGTAGGGGGCCAGGTACTTGAACGGCGCCGACTCCGACGCCGGGGCGTTGACCACCACCGTGTAGTCGAGAGCACCGTACTGGCGCAGGGTGTTGACGGTCTGGGCGACGGTCGAGCCCTTCTGGCCGATGGCCACGTAGATGCACTTCACACCCTGGCCGGCCTGGTTGAGGATTGTGTCTATGGCGACGGTCGTCTTGCCCGTCTTGCGGTCACCTATCAGCAGCTCCCGCTGGCCCCGGCCGATGGGGGTCATGGAGTCGATGGCCTTGATGCCGGTCTGGAGGGGCTCGCTCACCGGCTGGCGGTCGATGATGCCCGGCGCCTGGATCTCCAGCCGGCGCCGCTCGGTGCTGGCGATAGCCCCCTGGCCGTCGACCGGCTGGCCGAGGGGGTTGACCACCCGGCCGAGCAGGCCGTCGCCGACCGGCACCGACAGGATGCGGCCCGTGCCCCGCACGATCTGGCCCTCCTCGAGGGCGGAGACGTCCCCCAGGATGACCGCCCCGATGGAGTCCTCGTCCAGGTTGAGGGCCAGGCCGACGACGCCTCCCTCGAACTCGAGCAGCTCGTTCACGGCCACGTTGGCCAGCCCGCTCACCCTGGCGATGCCATCGCCCACCTCCCGGATGCGGCCCACCGCCTCGGTGGACACCCCCGGGGTGAAACCGGCCACGTTGCGCCGCAGGGCGTCGGCAATCTCGGTGGCGTTGATCGTGAGCTCGGCCATCAGCGGGTCTCCCCTAGGTTGGTCTCGGTGGTGTCTGCGGGCGGCGGGCCGGAGGGCGGCAGGGTCAGCCTGTCCTTAAGGACGTCGAGGCGGTGACGGACCGAGCCGTCGACCACCGTGTCGCCGATGGTGGCCACGAAGCCCCCCAGCACGGACGCGTCGACGGCCACCCTGACCTCGATCGGCCGCCCGGTCAGGCGGCCCAGCGCCTCGGCCAGCCGGCGCCGCTGGGCGTCGTCCAGGCCGACCGCGGCCCGCACGTCGGCCACCCGACGGTTTCCCTCCTCGGCCACCCGGGCCACCAGCCCGGCCAGCAGCTCCAGGTAGTCGCGGCTGCGGCCCACCCCGACGGCGTAGGTGGCCATGGCCAGGGTGGAGTCGCTGGCCTTGCCCGACAGCAGGTCCGTCGCCAGCGACCGGCGCACGTCGTTGGGCAGGTCCCGGCCGGTAAGGGCGGCCCGCAGCTCGGCCGAACCGTCCACCACCTGCATGTACCGGAACAGCTCGTCCTCCACCTCACCAAGCTGGCCGCGCTCGGCAACCGCCCCGAGGACGGCGCCGGCGTAACCGTCGAGGCGCTCGGCCGCGGCATGGCGGCCGAGCGGCCCGGACCCGACCGGCCGCATGCCGTCACGGGCGGCGGCGGCCCGAGTGCCCAGCCAGTCGAGGTCGTCAGCCCAATCCGTGGCCCGGTCCGCCTCGGCAGCGAAGGTCACCGCCCGCAGGGCGCCAGGGTGGATGCGGCCGCCGAACAGCTCGGCGAGCACTGCCCGGCGGGCGTGGGCAGGCACGCCGGGGTCCACCATCACCGCCCGCAGGTCCGGGCTCAGCCCGACGAGGTGGGCGACGGCCTCGATCCCGTCGCACAGCCCGACCAGGGAGCCGTCCCGCCCCGCCCCGTCGACGATGGCGTCGGCGAAACCGGCGATGCGCTCTCTCACCGGCAGCTCACCTCGGCCGGCGCCGGCCCGGCGCCGCGGGGGGGGCGCCGCCGGATGTGCCTGCTGGCGCCGCCACGGCGGGGGGGTCGCCGGCGGGCGTGCTGCCGGAGGTCGACGG
>JBOGGP010000035.1:0-14456 GCA_050744105.1 Acidimicrobiales bacterium | reverse complement strand
TGTATAAGAGACAGCTACAAGCGCAATGGCACCACGACATTGTTCGCGGCGTTGAACGTGCTCACTGGCGTCGTCATGGGCCAGGGCTTTGACCGTCACCGCAACGTGGAGTTCCTGAGGTTCTTGCGAAGAATCGACCGTGAGGTCCCAAAAGCTCTGGCGGTGCATTTGATCTTGGACAACTACGGGACCCACAACCACGAGAACGTCAAGAGCTGGTTGGTGAAGCACCCCCGGTTCCATCTCCATTTCACGCCGACGTCGAGCTCTTGGCTGAACCTTGTGGAGCGATGGTTCCGGGGGCTTACTGATAAGGCGATCCGACGGGGCGTATTTCACTCGGTACCGGATCTGATAGCCGCGATCGAAACGTACCTCAAGGCCAATAATGAGAATCCTACCCCGTTTGTCTGGACAGCTGGCGTCGAATCAATATTGGAGAAGGTGGGGCGCGGCCGAGTAGTTCTGGCGAGTGTGTAAAGTTATAACTGAGACACTACACTAGATCCGTCCAAATCCGACCGAGGTCCTGGCTGGCCGACTCCACTCACAGGGCCACCTTCACAGCGGCCACCTTCACAGCGGCCACCTTCACAGCGGCCACCTTCACAGGGGCCACGCCGTCAGGGCCACGCCGGCTGCCAGATCATGAGAGCCAGGGCGACCACGAAGATCAGGTCGCAGGTGGCCGCCGCCCGGGCCAGCCGGCGGCCGGCGGCCCGGGCCAGGGCTGGGTCGCCGGCCTCGAGGGCTGGGTCGCCGGCCTCGAGGGCAGGGCCGGTGGCACCCAGATTGGGGCCGGCGCCACCCACGAGCCGGCGGAGGCGCGCCTCGGCGGGCCCGACAACCAGGGCCACCAGGGCGGCGGCGGCCAGCCACAGGACCAGGGCAGCGTCGATCCACATCTGGCCCAGCTCGGCCGTCCGGCCGGCGGCGGCGAGGGCGGCGACGGCGAGGCCGGGTACGGCGAAGACCGCCCACGCCGCCCGGTTGGGGCGGCCGAACCAGCGGCGGGCCTCCTCACCGGCGCCGGGGCGGCCCAGGTCCGCCGCCGTGGACCCGTAGGTCCCGCTGAGGGCCACCGCGCCGAAACCGACCAGGGCGGCCGTGACGTGAAGGCCGATCAGCAGGGGGAACACCGGCCCGATCCTGCCCCAGCACCGGCCGGTCCTGGCCTGCACCGGCCGGTCCTGCTCCAGCCCGGCCGATCCTGGCCCAGCCCCGGCCGGTCCTGCCCCAGGTCGACCGCCGGCGCCGTCGTGCCGTGGCCGACCCCGGTGGGGCAGACTCCTGCGGTGCCTCGACGGGCGGCTGCCGCCTCGGTGATGGCGATCGGCCTGGCCATGACCGCCCTGGGCGCGTGCCAGGCGAAGGTCAGCCCACCCTCCACCGCCCCGGCGCCGGCGCCTCCGACGTCGTCGGCCACCACGGCGACTACCACCACAACGACCGCTCCCTACGTGCCTTCCTCGCCCCAGCCTGTCGCCGAGTACGCAGCCAACCTGCTTATACAGGCGTGGTCCGAGGCAGACCGGACCAAGGCGGCCCCGGTGGCCGCCCCCGGCGCGGTCACCGCCCTCTTTGCCGTCCCGTACCCGGGCGGGGGGCCGGAGAACAGGGGCTGCAGCCAGCAGATCAGCCCTGTCACCTGCACCTACCGGGTGGGGACGTCGATCATCGAGATGTCCATCACCCAGATCCGCGCCGGCTGGTACGTCAGCTCGGTCACCGACGAGAGCTGAGGGGCCCCCTCGGCGGGAGCCGCCCTCCGCCCGCTCGCCGGCCAGACCGCGGCCTGACCCGGCGGTGGGGGCAGGGGCTGCCACAATGGGCCGGCTCGATACCGAGGACAGAGGGATGCGAGGGGCCGGGGGCGGGTTGCCGTGGGCACAGGGAGGACCAGCAGGCGAGTGGGCGTGGTGGTGGCGACCCTTGCCGGCGCCGTGGTCCTGGTCGCCGCCCAGCCGGCCATCGGGCCCACCGCCGGCGCCGGCCGGCCCGGGCGGCGCCCGGTGGTCGACCGCCTCGACGCGACAGGCGTCCCGGCAGCCGGCGGGGGGCACCGGGCCCGGGGTCTGGCCCCCCGAGGACCGTTCGCCGCCGGTGGCGCCTTCGCCTCCGCCGCCCGGTCCGCCGAGTCGGGCGAGATGGCCACCTCGGCGTCACTCGATCCGCCGTCGTCGGCCAGCGTCAAGCCATCCTGCCCGTGGCTCGACTCGTCGCTGCCGGTGGCCACCCGGGTCCGTGAGCTGCTGTCCGCTATGACGCCTCAGCAGGAGGCGACCATGATGCACCTCGTCGCCTTCAACGCCGTCAACCCCTACGAGGGCTACTCGCCGGCCATCCCCCGGCTCTGCGTCCCCGAGATCAACGAGCAGGACGGCGCCGCCGGCGTGGCCAGCGGCTACTCGGACCTCCCCGATGTCAGCGGGGCCTTCGCCGGTGCCACCCAGCTGCCGGCGCCCATCACCGACGCCGCCGCCTTCGACCCCTCCCTGGCCCGCAGCTACGGCGGGGTGATCGGCTCCCAGGCGGCAGCCAAGGGCGTCGACATGGCCCTCTCCCCTACCGTCAACATCGACCGGTCGCCCCTCTGGGGCCGCTCCTACGAGAGCCTGGGCGAGGACCCCTACCTGACCGCCTCGCTCGGCACCCCTCTGGTGAAAGGGATCCAGGCGCAGCGGGTGGTCTCGGTGGTCAAGCACTTCGCCGCCTACAACCAGGAGCTGGGCCGGGGAACCCTGTCCGACAACGTCGTCGTGTCGGACCGGGCCATGCGCGAGATCTACCTGCCGGCGTTCGCCGCCGTCGTGGCCCAGGCCAGACCGGGCTCGATCATGTGCTCCTACAACCTGATCAACGGTACGCCGGCGTGCCAGGATCTCGGGCTGCTGGTGGGCATCCTGCACGACGAGTGGGGATTTGCCGGGTTCGTGCGCAGCGACTGCGGCTCGATATTCGCCCAGGCGCCAGCGTTCGCCGCCGGTGTCTCCCAACTCAAGTGCAGCGAGCTCTACGCCCCCCCACAGGTGGCCGAGGCCGTGGCGTCGGGGGCCCTGGCCCGAGCCACCCTCGACGGGCTGGTCCGACCCCTCCTCGACGTGCTGTTCACCTACAACCTGATAGCCGACCCCCACCGGCCCGACCACGGCGCCCCGGTGGACACCGCCGCCGGCAACGCCGTGAGCCTGCGTACCGACGCCGAGGGGGCGGTCCTGTTGAAGAACGCGCCGGTGTCGAGAACCGAGGGCCCCCTGCTGCCGCTCTCCCTGCGCTCGGTCCGCAGCGTGGCCCTGATCGGCGCCCACGACGCCACCCCGATGCCCGCCGGCTTCGGGGCCATGCACGTGCGGCCGACCCAGCCGGTGTCCAACCGCAGCGCCCTCGAGGCGGCGCTGGGGGCCCGGCTCCACTTCGACGACGGCTCCAACCTGGCTGACGCCGCCGCCGTGGCCCGGGCCTCGGAGGTTGCCGTGGTCGTCGTCTCCGACGTCGAGCACGAGGGCCGGGACCGCTCCAGCCTGGCCCTGCCCGACGACCAGGATGCCCTCGTCGCCGCCGTGGAGGCGGCCAACCCCCGTACCGTTGTCGTCCTCGAGACCGGCGCGGCGGTGCTGATGCCGTGGCTGGGGTCCACCCCGGCACTGCTCGAGACCTGGTACCCGGGGCAGACGGCGGGCACCTCCCTGGTCCAGCTGCTGTCGGGCCAGGTCAACCCGAGCGGCAGGCTGCCGGTGACCTTCCCGGCCTCGGCCGCTGTCCCGGCGCCGGCTCCGGACACCCAGGGCGGCGGCGGCACCGTGTACCAGGAGGGCGTCGACGTCGGCTACCGGTGGTACCAGACCCACGGGGTGGCCCCGGCCTTCAGCTTCGGCTACGGGCTGTCGTACACCACCTTCCGCTTTTCCCGGATCAGTGCCCGACCGGCCCGGGGCGGTGCGGTGACGGTGCAGGCCACGGTCACCAACACGGGCAGGTCAGCCGGCTCCGACGTGTTGCAGTGCTACCTGGGCGACCCGGCGGCGACGGGCGAGCCTCCCCGCCAGCTGCGGGGCTACCGCCGGGTCAGCCTGGCCCCGGGGGCGTCCCAGGTGGTGAGCCTCACCCTCACCCCCGGCGACATGGCCTGGTGGGACACTGCTGCGAGGTCGTGGCAGGTGTCGGCGGGCACGTACCAGCTCTGGGTGGGCGACGGTTCCGACCTGGCCAACCTCCCGCTCCACACCTCCTTCGCCGCCGCCGCGACCAACCTCGGGCCGGTCTCGGGGCCGGCCCCGCCGGCCTCCTAGACCCGGTGCCCGCCCGCCCGCCCGGGCCCGAGGTCAGGCAGGTCCGTGGCCTGGTCGGGCGGCGGGTCTTCGTGGACGTCCCGTTCCGGATCCACGGAGGCGACCCGGGGTGGGTGCCCCCGCTGCGGATGTCGGTCTACGACCGGATCTCCCCCCGGCACCCGGCCACGGCCCACCAGGAGACGGCGCTTTGGGTGGCCTGCCGCCACGGCCGGGCGGTGGGGCGCATCAGCGCCTGCGTGGACTCGTTCTTCGACGAGTACCAGCGGGTGCGGTGGGCCTGGGTCGGGTTCTTCGACACCTTCGACGATCCCGAGGTGGCCGGGGCCCTCTTCGACGCCGCCGCCCGGTGGTCCCGGGCCAGGGGGGCCGAGACGATGGTGGGGCCGGCCTCCTTTACCACCAACGACGAGCTGGGCCTCATGGTCGAGGGATTCGACACGCCCCCCGCCCTGATGACCCTCCAGAACCCCCGCTACTACGAGCGGCTGTGGCTGGAGGACGGCTGGGCCCCAGCCATGGACCTGCTCGGCTGGGCCTTCGACCGGTCCACGGCGCTGTCGGAGCGGCAGCGCCGCACCCTGGAGCGGATACGGTCCCGGAGCAGCCTGCGAGTCCGCGACTTGGACATGGGGGACTGGGACAACGAGATCGGCCGGTTCTTCGAGGTCTACAACGCGGCGTGGGCGCGCAACTGGGGCTTCGCCCCGATGCCCGAGGCCGAGGTCCGCCACCTGGCCAGGCAGCTCAAGCCGGTCATCCGCCCGGAGTGGGCCTTCGGGGTGGTAGACCCCGCCGGCCAGGTGGTGGCCGTGTGCCTGGCCCTGCCCGACCTCAACCGGGTGATGCGCAGCGTGCGCTCCGGCCGCCTGCTGCCCGTGGGATGGCTCCGGCTCCTGGCCGGCCGGCGCCGCGTGCACCACGCCCGGGTGTGGGCCCTCGGGGTCAGGCCCGAGGTCCAGAACCTGGCCGTCGGGGCCATGCTCTACGGTGAGATCGTGGACCGCCTGGGCCGGGACCCGGAGATGACGGCCGAGGCGTCGTGGACGCTCGCCACCAACCACCGGATAAACAGCCAGATCGAGGCGCTGGGGGGCACCCAGAGCCGGCGGTGGCGGCTCTACCAGAAGGATCTGTGATCCCGCCGTTGCCGTCCGAGGGCGGCCCCTATCAGCGCCGGCCGGAGGCCCGCCCCACCACCTCGGCGCTGGTCAGGCTGGGCCGCCAGCCGAGGGCGGCGGCCGCCCGAGTGATGTCGAGGGCCAGGGGACCGCAGAGCAGCACGGCCCGGTCGGCGCCGAAGGGCGTCACTCCCAGCCGCCGGCCGGCCTCGGACAGTCCCATCACGACCGACCTCGGCGCGGCGAGCACCCGACCCCCGGTCACCGCGGCCAGGGCCGGGGCGTCGAGCCAGTCGGTGGTGGCGATGTTGAGCACCCCGGTGGTGGCGCCGGGCCCGGCGAGGGCCCGGCCGGCGGCCACCAGGGCGGCAACCACGTCAGCCTCGTCGACGAACTGGAGGGCCTGGCGGGTGCCGGTCACCGCCGGCACCACGGCCCGGTAGCCCCGTGCCGCCCGGGCCACCCGGTGGTCGGCATGGTCGCCGAGCACGGCGGCGATGCGCAGCGACAGCGTGGGGGCGGCCGCCGCGCAGGCGCGCTCGGCCTCCAGCTTGTGGACGGCATAGGGGCACTGCGGGTTGGGCCGGGGCAGGTCGTCCTCGGTGAGGGGCAGGGGGTTGCCCGGCCACGCCCCGTAGACCGCCGCTGACGACGCCAGCACCACGTGGCCCGGACGGCAGCCGACCACGTTGGCCGTCCCCTCCCGGTTGGCCCGAGCCATGCCGGCGGGGCCCCCTTTCCCCGTCCACAGCTGGAACCCGAGGTGATAGAGCACGTCGACCCCGGCCAGGGCGCCGGCCGCCGCCGGCTGGCGCAGGTCGGCCCGAGTGTGGGTCAGGCCCGGCCGCGGCGCCAGCGCCCGGCGGGCCACCGAGTGGACCGACTCGACGGTCGGGTCGGCCAGCAGGGCGTCGAGGAGCAGGGAGCCGAGGTGGCCCGTCGCTCCCGTCAGACCGACTCGGATCGCACCGCCTCAAAGGCTCGGAGGGCCCGGCTCACGTCGGCCTCGGTGTGGGTGGCCATCACCGAGGTCCGCAGCAGGGCGCGGGGCACGGCCGGCGGGATGGCGCAGTTGGTGTAGACGCCGTGATCGAGCAGGGCGTGCCAAAGGCGCCCGGCCGCCCAGTCGTCGCCCACGTGGACCGGGACTATGGCGCTGTGGCCGCTGCCCCCCACCACGTAGCCGAGGTCGACCAGGCCGGCCCGCAGCTGCTCGGCACGGGACAGCACCGCCTCCCGGCGCCAGTCCTCGTCCCGGGCGATGCGCAGGGCGGCCAGGGCGGCGGCCAGGGCGGCGGGGACTCCCGAGGCGGTAAACTGGAGGGCCCGGCAGTGGACCTTCAAGAAGTCGACCACCGCCTGGGAGCCGGCCACGAAGCCCCCGCAGCTGGCCAGCGACTTGGAGAACGTCCCCATCCACAGGTCCGGCACCACGCCCAGGGCGGCGGCCGTGCCGGCGCCGTGAGGGCCCACCACCCCGAGGGCGTGCGCCTCGTCGACGAGCAGGCGGGCGCCGTAGTCGCCGCACAGCTGGGCGATGTCGACCAGCGGCGACCAGTCCCCCTCCATCGAGTAGATGCCGTCCACCGCCACCAGCACCCCGCCCGAGCCGGGCTGCTCCCGCCAGGTGCGCAGGCCCCGGCGGAGGCTGTTGGGCCGGTTGTGGCGGAACGCCCGCAGCTGGCCCTCGGCCAGGCGCCCTCCGTCGACCAGGCTGGCGTGGGCGGCGGAGTCCACGAAGACGGCGTCGGCCCGCTCCACCACGGCCGCTATCAGGCCCATGTTGGCCACGTAGCCGGTGGTAAAGACCACGGCCGCCTCGGCACCCACCCAGTCGGCCAGGCTCTCCTCCAGCTCGGCGTGCATGGGCAGGGTGCCGTTGAGCAGGCGGCTGCCCGTCACCCCCGTCCCGTAGCGCTCGACGGCGTCGATGGCGGCGGCCCGCACCCTCTTGTCGGTGGTCAGTCCCAGGTAGTTGTTGGAGCCGAGCATGACCATGCTGGCGCCCCCGAACGACACCGTGGGGCCTATCTCGCCGTCGAGCTCCTGGTAGAAGGGGAAGACCCCGAGCGACGTGGCCAGGTGGTAGGCCTGCATGCGGGGGGACTCGAGCTTGTCGAAGATGTCGGCGGCGGCCTTGGCCGGCTCGCCGGGCCCCTCCTCGGGTGGGGCGGCGGTCACGACGCCGGGCCGGGGCGGAGCAGCTCGGCGCGCCTCTCCCACGCCTGGTGGCGGGCCCTGGCGTCGCGCACGAACGGGGAGGCGGCGATGACCTTGATGAGGGCGGCGTTGAACCGGGCGGCCGCCGGGCGCAGGGGCCGGACCACGTCGACGAAGAGGACGACGCGGACGCCGGCGGTGTCGTTCCACGCCTCGTGGTCGTAGCCGTCGTCGAAGAGCAGGCTCCGGCCCTCCTCCCAGTGGGCCACCTCGTCGCCCACCCGGATCCCGGCGGCTGCGGCCGGATCGGGCACGGCCAGGGCCAGGTGGTAGCGCAGGACGCCGCGCCACGGCCCCCGGTGGGCCCCGATGTGCTTGCCCGGGGCCAGGATGGAGAAGAAGGCGGTGGTCAGGCCGGGGACGGCTTCGAGCAGGGCCGCCGTCGCCGGGCATCGCTCGCAGTTGGCGGCGGCCCGAAAGCCGTAGCCGAAGAAGAAGAAGGTCTTCCACCCGTCGTCGTCGGTGATGGAGGCCTGGTCGACCGAGATGTCCTGGAAGTTGGGGAGCTGGTCCCGGTGGACGAGGATCTCGTCGAGCTCGTGGCGGATGGTCTGCCACTGCGCCTCCAGGCCGGCCACCCAGTCGAAGGTGGCGGGCGACAGGAACGGCGTGGTCGGGACCAGCGACGACGCCAGAATCCAGCCTTCGAGACCACGGAGCACCTTGGCCCCGGCTTCGTTGGCCACGCCCAGCGTCCTGTCTCGCAGGGCGGATGACATGGGGGGTGAGGCTACATTGCCGCCACGGCGCGCCCCGGTATCGCCCCTCCTCGCTCAGGCCGCCGGGCCCCGCCGGGCCGGTCTCAGCGGTCCTCCTCGATGACGAAGGCCCGGGCCAGGCCGGTCATGTCGAGCACCCGGCGCAGCGACGGCGTGGGCGCCCGCAGCGACAGCGACTGGCCGGCGGAGTGGTAGCGCTTGAGGGCACCGACCAGGACGCTCAGGCCGCTGGAGTCGATGAAGCGCAGGCCGGCCAGGTCGATGACCCCGTCGCGCCCGTCCTCGGCGTGCTCGAGCAGGACAGCCCGCAGCCGGGGGGCGTTGAGGGCGTCGATCTCGCCCCACAGCCGGCACACCATCGGGCCCTCCCCCGCCTCGATGACGATCCTGAGGTCGACCTCGTCGGGGCCGCCGACCCCGGGGTCGGGGCCGGCATGGGCCTCGGGGCCCTCCTCGCCCGGCCCCTCGTCGCCGCTCACCTCGTCCGCCGCCTCGTCGGTCACCTCATCCCTCCCTCGTGGCCGGTTGATACCCGACGCGGCGACAACTCAGACGGGCGAAGCGCCCACCGTAAATAGCTGCACGGATTGCAAGTTTGCTGGATATGCTGCAACGCATGAGCACCGCCGGCGCCGGGGCTGCCGGCGCCCCACCGCCGGCTCCGGCGGCCGCCCGGCTGCCCCGCCGGCAGATCCTCGTCATCATCGGCGCCCTGCTGCTCGGGATGCTGCTCGCCGCACTCGACCAGACCATCGTCTCCACCGCCCTGCCCACCATCGTCGGCGACCTGGGCGGCGCCTCCCACCTGTCGTGGGTGATCACCGCCTACCTGCTGGCGTCGACGGCATCGACGCCGCTGTGGGGCAAGCTGGGCGACCTCTACGGGCGCAAGTCCTTCTTCCAGCTGGCCATCGTCATCTTCCTGGTGGGGTCGGTGCTGTCGGGCCTCAGCCAGTCGATGATCGAGCTGATCGTCTTCCGCGCCCTCCAGGGCCTCGGCGGCGGCGGCCTCATCGTGGGTGCCCAGGCCATCGTCGGCGACGTGGTCAGCCCGCGGGAGCGGGGCAAGTACCAGGGCCTCTTTGGGGCCGTGTTCGGTGTGACCAGCGTCATCGGACCCCTGCTCGGCGGCATCTTCGTCCAGGATCTGTCCTGGCGCTGGGTGTTCTACGTGAACATCCCGGTGGGGATCATCGCCCTGGTCGTCACCAGCGTCACCCTGCCCGGGATGCTCACCCGCATCCACCGGGTCATCGACTACCTGGGGACGGCCACCCTGGCCCTGGCCGCCACCTGCCTGGTCCTGCTCACCAGCCTGGGGGGGACGACCTTCGCCTGGGGCTCGGCGCCCATCGTCTTCTTCGGCGTGGCCGGGGCCGCCCTGGTCGTGGCCTTCGTCTTCGTCGAGCGCCGGGCCGTCGAGCCGGTCATGCCCCTGCGCCTCTTCGCCAACAAGGTGTTCAGCACCACCGGGGCGATCGGGTTCGTGGTCGGCTTCGCCATGTTCGGGGCGCTCAGCTTCCTCCCCCTGTTCCTCCAGGTCGTGCGAGGGGTCAGCCCCACCTCGTCGGGCCTGCAGCTCCTCCCTCTGATGGCCGGGCTGCTGATCACCTCCATCGGGTCGGGGGCCATCATCAGCCGCTGGGGCCGTTACAAGGTGTTCCCGGTAGCGGGCACCGCCGTCATGGCCATCGGGCTGTTCCTGATGAGCCAGATGGGCCCGCACACCTCGATCGCCGCCATCGACGCCTACCTGTTCGTCTTCGGCGTCGGCCTGGGCGGGGTCATGCAGGTGCTGGTGATCGCCGTGCAGAGCGCCCTGCCCCACTCCGAGCTGGGAGTGGCCACGTCGGGAGCGACCTTCTTCCGCTCCATCGGGGGCTCGTTCGGCGCCGCCATATTCGGCGCCATCTTTTCCAACGTCCTGGTCAACCGGCTGGCCGCCGACCTGCACGGGGCCAGGCTGCCGGCCGGCTTCGGCTCCTCGGGCCTCAGCCCATCGGCCCTGGCCCAGCTGCCGCCGGCCGCCCACGCCGGCTTCGTCACGGCCTACGCCTCGTCGCTGGACCTTGTCTTCCTGGTGGCCGTGCCGGTGGCCATAGCGGCCTGGCTACTGACACTGCTGCTGCCCGAGATCACCCTGCGCCACACGGTCGGGCCCGACCCCGAGGCGGCGCCGGCGGACGGCGCCGCCCTCCCCGTGCCCTGACCCGGCCGTGCCCTGACCCGGCCGGGCGGGAGCTGCCCCCGGGGACGGCGGGGCGGGCTCCTCTCCGCCCGCTCCATGGGTCTCAGCCCGCCCTGGGTCAGGCGTCGCCGCCCGTCGCGCAGCCGCAGCTGCAGGCGCCGGCGGGTGCCGCCTGCGCCTGCGGATCGGGGGCGACGGCCTCGGCGCCGGGGGCGGGGGGGGAGCAGCAGCCGCAGGAGCAGCCGGTCTGGCCGTCGGTCTCGGTGGTGGTGGGCATGGGATGCCTCCTCTGGCTCGTGGGCGTCGGATCCGGTGCATCTCCGGTCCGGGAACCAGGTTAGACCTTCAAGTCAAGTTGAAAGTCAAGGGCATTTCAGGCCATGGCCGCGCAGCCGCAGGCGCACGTGGCGGCCGCCCGCAGCTCGGCCCGCAGGCGCACCTTGGCCGAGCGGTCCAGGGCCGGGTCCATGCAGTCGCAGTCACCCAGGTGGCGGCAGCCGCAGCGGGCGTCGTCGTTGCCGAGCCTCTGCCAGACCCGCTCCAGCTGTCCTATGAAGGCGTCCAGCTCCCCCGCCTGGCGGCGGGCCTCGTCCAGCTTGTGGGCCACCAGGTGGCGCAACTGGTCCCAGGCCGGCGCCCCTCCCTCGCCGTCGGCGGCCCGCAGGAGCTGTCCCACCTCCTCCAGGGACAGGCCGAGGGCCTGGGCACGGCGGATGAACCCGACCCGGGCCTGGGCCTCGGCGTCGTAGCGCCGGTAGCCCGACGGGGTGCGGGCCACCGGGGGCAGGAGGCCCTCGGCCTCCCAGAAGCGCAGGGCCGAGGTGGTCACCCCCGCCAGGCTGGCCAGATCGCCGATGGAGATGGTCCCCCCGGCGCCGCGGTCGGTCACCGTCCCACGGTACCGCGGCGCGTATCATCGCCGGTGTGAGGACCTGGCTGGCCCGGCTGGCCCGGGCTCCAGTCTGGCTGCTGCTCATGGCGACCGCCGCCGGGGCCTGCGGGGGCGGGGCGGCGGCGCCGGCGGCGCCCGGACCGGCCGTCTCCAACCTCCAGCTGACCTTCGCCGGTCAGACCCGGGACTTCCGGGTCTACGTGCCACCGACCCTCGACCGGTCCCGGCCGGCTCCCCTGGTCCTGGTCCTCGGGGGCGTAGGCGACAACACCGAGTCGATGACGGCCAACACCGGCTTCGACAACGAGGCAGACAAGGGAGGCTTCGTGGTCGCCTACGCCCAGAGCGTCGACCTCAACTGGGAAGCCGGGTTCTGCTGCCTGGGTCAGGCCAGCAGCGGAGCCGACGACGTCGGCTACCTCGGCCACCTCCTCGACCGGCTCGAGGCCGGCCACCGGGTCGACGCCGGGCACGTCTACGTCGTCGGCGTGTCGGCCGGAGCCATGATGGCCTACCGCCTCGGGTGCGAGGCCGCCGGCCGGATCGCCGGCATTGGGTCGGTGGCCGGCGCCATGGTCCTGGACTCCTGCCATCCGGCCCGGCCCGTCTCGGTGATCGAGCTCCACGGCACCGCCGACCCTCTCGTGCCCTACGCCGGAGGCGCCGTCATGCCCGAGGGAGTGGCCACCGAGCCCGTCCCGTCGAGCCCGGACCTGGCCGCCCGCTGGGCCGCCATCGACGGCTGCCCGCCGGCGCCGGCGACCACCGAGGCGCCACCCGTCACCACCTCCACCTGGAGCGGCTGCGCGGCGGGCACCGGGGTGCGGCTGGTCACCATCGCCGGCGGCGGCCACACCTGGTACTCCACCGGCTACGGCCCGCTCGACGGGGCGGTGGACGCCACCGGGCAGATCTGGGGCTTCCTGGCCGGGCTGCGCCGGCCGCCGGCCCATGCGTGAACTGGCCGCCGTCATGGCCTGCGATACCAGTACAGGAGTACCCTGGGGGTTACCGCACCCGCTGGCCAACGGAGGAGCGACCGTGCCTGCACGCCGACACCGTTCCGATTTGGGGGGAAGAGCCCAGACCAATCGGCGACTGACGACCGTCGGGAAGCGAGCACTCCTGATGTGCCGATATGCGCTCGACTCGGGCAGCTGAGCAGTGGCGATCGGCGCCGGGGTTCTGGGCGTCTCGGCGTGCACCGCCTGGAGGCGCCAAGATCAGTGGGTGGCAGCCGCCGACGGGGGTCCTCCGGGTTCGGCGTCCCGCAGCCACCCAAGCAGTCGATGCCCAAAGGGGGTGTCCGAACCGATCACGCCGTCGTAGGTGTTCGCATCGACCAGTCCGTGGGCGATTAGTGCCGCTCGGTATGGCTCCGGCACCGGTTCGGCTGGTCTGGCGCCATCCGGTACCGGCGCTCCCTCCCTCCACTGACCTCCAGCAATCAGAGTCAAGTACCGGACATGCGGCGGCTCCAGCGATGCAAGCGCCGCAACGAGGGCCGCACTCTCATCAACCTGTGCGTCGTCGACTACCGCCTGCCCGACGACACGCCCGAGCACCACTCGCTTCGCTTGCCAGGCAGTCCTGCGCGCAGCCTCAGCCGCCTGGACCAGCAGATCCCTCAGGCGCTCGTTGTCTTTTAGGCGCTCGATGAACCGCTGGTCATCCATCACGGAGTCACGAGCCTCGATGCCCATCTGCTGAACACGACGTTCATCCATGTCACGAGCCAGCTGGTACAACTCCGCCAGCGCTCCACCTACTCCCGGCACCAAGCTGAGCCCCGCCCGGACGACTGCGTCAGGTATCGATGGGCCACTGTTGTCCGTCATACGCCGATTCTGGCGCGTATCCACTGGCTTCGGTGCTCCCACCCTGTCGCTCGAGACCTCGGGGCGGCGCCCATCTCGTTGCGCCGTCCGCTGCCAGCGTCCTTCGCTGGCGCGGACGTCGGTGACGAAGGAGGCGGCATCCCTCAGCCCCGCGCACCTCAGGACGACGACATCAGACCGGTGGACGCCTGAAGTGCCGTTCGGCGCTTCTTCAGCTGCCAGACCGACTGGATTCTCGGGCGCGCATTCTCTCGCGCCCGCGATCGGCACCTATGTGGCACCCCTTGGCCGGTTCAGACCCCGCCGGCGACGGACATTATGTGGCGCGTCGCCCGCTCGGGTTCGCCGGTTACCGGGTGGGTGGCGGTCGCATCCACGCTTCGGGGAGGTGGCCTGTGACTTCGCCGGATGCTGACCTGTGCTGTCTGTGGCTACTGTTCGTGGAAGTCGGCGTAGGGAGGGGTGATCAATGTGGGTAGGCCAGTGTTGGTGAGGGCGGGGGATACCGAGTTCTTCGTGGAGGTCGTGGAGCGGCCGGGTGTTGCGACGGTGGGATTGGACGATGTGGTGTCGTTCGAGGGTGTCCGGGATGCGATCTCGGCGATCGCCGGGGAGGTGGCGGCGGCGTGGGGGAAGGTGCGACCGTCGGAGGCGACGGTCGAGTTCGGGTTGAACCTGACCGCGAAGACAGGAAAGTTGACTGGGTTGCTGGTCGAGGGTGGGGCGGAGGAGGAGTACCCAAGGCGAGTATCGGTGCGCAAATGCGCGTCGCTCTTTTTTGGCGCGGGGGTTCCGCGCATTTGTGTGCCGCCTGTGGGCACAAATGCGCGGTAGCGCGCCTTTCGGTAAGAACACCGCGCCTTTGTGCACCTGGCACCCACAGGGCCGCCGGGCCGCCGGCGCTTGGGGGTCACCGAGGGCCGAGGGAGGACGCCGTCCACCGGTCACTACCCGACGCCGCCGTTACCCGCAGCTCTCCGACGCTCCCGTGGTTGCTCGCCGACCCGGCATGCCGGCGAAGGTCCCCGGCAAGGGCACTAGTGCTCTCGCGCGCAAGTCCCGCGCGCGTTCACGCCGCTACTTTCAGTGGCTGCCCGGCGTAGGTCCAAGCGAAGGGCTTGGCGGTCCCGTTGTTAGTGGTGATCAAGCGCATCATCTTGGATACCAGATCCGCCCGGGAGGGGAAACT
>JBOGGP010000034.1:0-14459 GCA_050744105.1 Acidimicrobiales bacterium | reverse complement strand
CACCTCCAACGTGATGTCCTCCTGGTTGGGTTGTGCAGGTATCTAACCCACATTCTCCCAGATCAGGAGGGCATTACGGTGGATTTAGCGGGCTCCCCGCCTGGATTTCATGAATGACCCAGGCTAACCCACATTCTCCCAGATCAGGAGGGCATTACGGTGGATTTAGCGGGCTCCCCGCCTGGATTTCATGAATGACCCAGGTTAGCCCGAAGGTCAGCATGGACTGAGCCCTCAGCCGCGTTTCTGGGGACTTCGACGGGGGCGGGGCAATATTGATCAGTGCAAAGCGCCCAGGCGGCTGCATATGCACAGCGCCATTACCAGCGCCTTTGGGTCGGCGGAGGACCGGGCGGCTCGGTAACCGACAGCGCCCCCGCCACTATTACCGCTGGTCAAGCGCGCACCTTGTGCAGGGGTGCAGGGCTCTGACCAGCCGTTTCGCGTCCCGGCCACGGTCGATGATCGAGGTTTCTCGGGTGTTTTTCTCGGGGCCTTATCAACCTGCGTACGCATGCCCTATGCAGGGTGGCGCGGTTGGAGAGGGCCGCTGGGCTGCGGGTTCGCGGCGGCCGCTGGCTTCGACGGTCCGGTGCGAGGGCAGCGGCGAGTTCAACCGGTTATCGCGACAGCGGCAGTGTAGACCGCGTGGGCGGTTGACCAGTGGAGGCTTCGGCGTGGCATGGTGTTGATGCGCTGCTCGATGGTTCGCAGGTCGGCGGGACCGAAGACGTTCAAGTTGGTGCCCTTGCCGACGTAGCGGCGCAGGAGGCCGTTGCCGGCCTCGTTGGTGGGCCGCTGCCAGGGATGGTGGGCCTCGGCGAAGTACACGTCGATCCCGCACAGGGCTTCGAGGTCGGCCCAGCGGGCCATCTCGCGTCCTTGGTCCCAGGTGAGACTCCGGCGAAGCGGGGCCGGGATGCGCTCTACGAGTTCGACCAGACCGGCCAAGGTGGCCGGCGCCCCGTGACCTTCGGGGAGGTCGGCCAGCCACATGTGCCGGCTGGCCCGGTCGAAGACCGTGGCGATCGCGGAGGCCCCGGCGGCGCCGATGATCAAGTCGCCTTCGAGATGGCCGACTTCGCTGCGCCCGGCGGCTACCGCCGGACGAGAAGCGATCGGCCTGAACGCCCCGAGAGGCGATTTCGGCGGTGGCTGCTGGCTTTTCGGGATCCGACGCTTACGGCAGCGGCGCCGGCGGTGCAGCCCGACGTGAAGCCCTTTGGCGCGGCCGGCCCGTCCTTGGGCGTAGATGGCCGCGTAGATCGTCTCGTGACTGACGTTGCCCTCCACGCCGGGATAGACACCTTGGGCCAGTTCGACGGCGATAGTCATCGGCGAGTCTTTGGCCGCCAGGCGGGCCGTCACGTGGGCAGCCAGGGCGGGCATAGCGACCAGCACAGGGACGCCGAGATCCTCGACCACGACATCGCCATGACCATCGGCAGCCTCATGGCCCCGACGGTCCGCCGCGTCCAATGGGGGACCGCCAATCCCCTCGCCGACCGGGTCGACCACATCGACGCCACCCTCGCCGCCGCCGGCTGGCTCGTGGACCCAGGCCGGCCCGGCGACCCTCTCTGCGACGCCCGCCGGGTCGCCCAAGAGCTCGACATCTACCCGACCACCGCCCGACGCTGGATGCGCGACGGCACCCTCCCCGCCGTCACCGTCCCCGACGCGACGGGCGTCCCCCGCCGCTACGTCAGGCTCTCCGACGTCTGGGCCCACCGCTACCGCCTCGCCGGCACCATCCTCCTGCCCCATCTGGCCGAGTCCCTCGGCATGCGCTACAACGAGGCCTACCACGCCCTGCGCCGTCTCGGCTTCGCCACCGTTACCCAGCCCCGCACGCGCGAGCACCAGCTCACCAAGGACGCCGCCGACGCCCTGCGGGCCGAGCAGCACCGCGTCCAGGCACTGCACCGCCGCTCCATGAAGCTGGCCGCGGCCGCCCGCCAGCTCGGCATCGCCCTCTCCACCGCCTCGGTGCTCGCTCGCACTAGTCAGCTCGAGGTCGACTCCGAGACCGACAGCTCCGGCGCCCGCTTCGTCACCCGCGCCTCGGTCGAGCAGCACTGGCTCACCCAACCACACGGGCGCCGACCATCGGCTTCGCCAGACGCGATCCCGCTCGCCGAGGTAGCCCGGTTCGCCGGTCGCAGCGAACGGGCGATCACCGCCCTGGTGCGCGGCGGGGTGCTGGAGCAGCTCCCGGGACGTCGGCGCTGTGAGATCACGATGGCGAGCCTCCAGGAGTGGCTCGGCCGACCTCACCGGCTATGAGGCTTCCGACCGAAGCGCTGCCGCTCCGGCCGCGACCAACCTCAGGGGCACCACCCGCCGCCGGGGACGGCCACCTATGGTGGCGGCGCCGTGGCCGCCGAACCCGAACTGCTCGACTGGCTCCGCGCCCAGTGCGCAGACTTCGTGTTCCTGCCCGCCGGGGTCTACGTCGAGCAGGGCGAGCACGACTGGCCCTTGGTGGCCCAGGACCTTGCTGACCTGACCGCCAGGCTGGACGCCGGCGGCCACCTCTCGCCCTTGCCGAAGGAGTCCGCCGCGCTCGCGAACGTCATCGAGGTCGCCCTGGTCGACTTCCTGCTCGAACGGCTCTCCCAGCTCCCTGGGGCGACCGGACGGCGCGGCGAGGAGCGCAGCTACCCCGACCTGGAGATCGGCGGGGAAGCCTTCGGCGGCACCTTCCACGCCATCGACGTCAAGATGGCCCGCCTGGCCAAGAGCGGCGCGCAGACCCAGTCACGCTGCACCCTCTATACCGGCAACACCTACTTCCGATGGCCGACCATCCGCTGGCCCGGCATGTTCCGGCCCTTCGACGACTACGCCTCCCACCTCGACATCGTCGGCGTCTACCGCCTCGACGTCGCCTTCCGCGGCCGAGTCCGCGACCTCGAGCTGCTCGTCCACGAACCGTGGCGCATAGCCTCCAAGGAGCGCTCCAGCACGACCCGGGAGTACCTCGGCGCCGTCGTCGACGTGGCTGCGCTGCGGGAGGGGCGCGGCGAGTTCGACACCGAGGACGCCTTCTACAAGTACTGGCGCGCCTACCCGTTCCGGGTGCCCAAGGCCGTCGAGCGCCAGCTCCAAAAGGCGCTGCGCGAGCAGCAGACCGGGAGTGTCACACCCCCGGCGTAGCGTTACGCCCGTGTTCGATCTGTGGTCCACCGCCACCCCCGGCGAAGCTGGCAGGATCGATCCCGTGACGGTCCACGGGGTCGCGATCTCCCTCTTCTCCGGCGCGGGCGGCCTCGACCTGGGCGTCGAGCAGGCCGGGTTCCACACCGCGGCCGCCGTCGAGATCAACGACGACGCGGCCGACACCATGGAGAAGAACTTCCCCGGCCTCGCCAGCCCGGTCATCCGACGCTCGATCCTCGACGTCCCGACCCGGGAGCTGCTCCGGGCGGCTGGCCTCAAAGGCAGGGAGCGCCCCGAGCTGCTCGTCGGCGGTCCGCCGTGCACCCCGTTCTCCAAGTCCGGGTTCTGGCTGGAGTGGAAGCGCGCCGGGCTCGACCCCGACGCCAGCCTCCTCCAGTGCTACACCCGTGTCCTCGCCGAGGCACGCCCACGGGCGTTCATCTTGGAGAACGTCTACGCCCTCACCTACCGCAACAAGGCCAGCCGCCCGGCGTTCCAGCGTCTTCTCCAGGAGATCGACGACGCCGGCTACCACTGCGCCTGGGCGGTGCTCAACGCGGGGGACCACGGCGTCCCCCAGCTCCGTCCTCGCCTGTTCGTGGTCGGCACTCCCAAGGGCACTCCGCTTCCCGGCCTGCCGGAGCCAACGCACTCGGGGCAGTGGGAGCGACGCGCCAGCGGCGCCGGTGGCCTCCCGCACGTGACCGCCGGCCAAGCCCTCAGCGGGCTGGTCACCGCCTCCGAGCCCGAAGAGACCGTCCGGGGCCGCTGGGGCCACCTGCTCGACGACATCCCGCCCGGCGAGAACTACCTGCACTACACCGCCGAGCGAGGCCACCCGGACCCGGTCTTCGAGTGGCGCAGCCGCTACTGGTCGTTCCTCCTCAAGCTCTCGCCCGACCGGCCGTCACCCACCATCCAGGCCCAGCCAGGACCGAACGTTGGCCCCTTCCACTGGGAGAACCGACGGCTACGCGTCCCCGAGCTGCGCCGGTTGTTCACCTTCCCCGACGACTTCACCTTCGTCGGCCGTCGCACGTCGGTCCAGGCCCAGATCGGCAACTCGGTGCCCCCGCTGCTGGCACGCCAGGTCGCCTCCTCCGTCGCCCGAACGGTTCGATAGGGGGCGGCCTGCGATGAGCGCGCAGCTTCGAAGCGCTCGAGGAGGCGGCTCGTGCTGGCTGGTGGGAAGGGATGGGGCTCCAGGGCGGGCAGCGGCAGGGCAGCGGCTGGGCTCGCCAACCTCTGAGGGGGTGACCGAGGTGAGCTCGACCCACCCCCCGTCCTGGTCAGCGCGAGCGGTCGCCGAGAGCGGAGGCGCCCTCCGATCTGTCGCGAAAGGCCGCTATCACAGCCGCGACGGCGTCGTCGAGCGGCATGTGCTCCCAGAGCCGGACCACCTCCCAGCCGGCCTCTTGGAGCCTCACGTCGACCGCTGCGTCGCGCCGGGCGTTTCCCTCCAGCTTGGGTCGCCAGTAATCGAGGTTCGCCTTCGGGACCGACCCGTGGTCGGGGCACATGTGCCAAAAGCACCCGTCCACGAACACGGCGAGTCGGAGGCGGGTGAACGCCACGTCCGCCCTGATCGGCCGGCCGACTCCGTCCGCGATGGCGTAGTCGCAGCGGAAGCGCATGCCTCGCTGGTGCAGCGCCGATCTCAGCCGAACCTCGGGCCTGGTGTCGCGCCGGGGGTTCGCCTTCATGATCTTGGTGGCGTGAGGCGTGGAGGGGCGGGGGTACCAGGCCGGCAGGCCGTCCCCACCAGCCGCGTCCTTCTCGAGGTCGCGAGTGCTCACCGCTCACGTTTCTAGCGCCTGCCGCCCCGGCGTCGGGAGCGGATCGAGGGTCCATCGGCGGGGCCTGCCAGAATGAGCTCCGTGCCAGGACGCAGGACCTCCGTCGCCGACTCGGACCTCCCCGCCCCCGTCGAAGACGAAGACGCCTACGAGCTGCGGATATCCCCCACCACCGTCGACAAGCTGGGCGTGAAGCTCTACGACAAGGTGAGCGCCGTGGTGGCCGAGCTCGTCGCCAACGGCTACGACGCCGACGCCAGCACCGTCTCGGTCCGCGTGCCGCTGGCCGTCGCCCTGGCGACCCGCGACCAAGCCGGCAACGTCAAGGACCGCGGCTATCTGATCGAGGTGTCCGACGACGGCCACGGCATGACCCCCAATGAAGCGCGCCGATACTTCCTCGAGGTCGGCAGGGACCGCCGCCAAGACCCAGCGCAAGGCCCGATCTCGCCTGGCGGCCGAGCGGTCATGGGCCGAAAGGGCATCGGAAAGCTCGCGCCCTTCGGCATCTGCCGCCGAATCGAGGTGCTCTCCTCGGGCGCCACGAGGGCGCCGGACGGGTACGTCACGAGCCACTTCTGGCTCGACTACGACGACATCATGAACAGCCGGGACGACCGGGTCCCCCTGCAGCGCGGCGACCAGGACGGGAGGTACCGACCGAACAGGGGCACCCTGATCCGCCTGTCCGCGTTCCACCCCAAGCGGGTGCCCGACCGCGAAACGTTCAGCAGGCAGCTGGCCCGCCGCTTCGCCCTCGCGGAGGCGGGATTCAGCATCGAGGTGATCGACCTCACCGTGGAGGCCGACGACCCGGACCGTTCCTTCGCCGTCCCGAGCTTCGCCGTCGAGACCCTGGAGAACGCGCGCATCGACGTGGATCGCCGCCCCGTCACGGGCCCCGACGACAAGGCCCTCCCAGTCCGCGGCTGGCTCGGCCTGGCCAAGCAGGCCTACCAGAATGAGGAGATGGCCGGCGTAAGGATCTACGCCCGAGGGAAGATCGTGGCGACCACCCGCGACTTTGAGCTGCCGGCAGGCTTCACCGGCGAGTTCACCATCCGCTCGTACCTCGTCGGCGAGATACACGCGGAATGGCTCGACGCCGACGATGGATAGGATCTGGTCCGCACGGACCGACAGGGGATCCTTTGGGACTCCGACCACGGTCTGCGCCCTACAGTCGTGGGGCGCAGATCTCATCCGGGAGCTCGGCGCCGCCTCGCGGGCCCCTCGGCGGAAGCGCGTCGGCGACCAGTTCATGGAGTTAGCCGAGGTCGAGCGCAAGGCGCGCGAGCGATACGACGACGACGAGGTGGTGGCGGCCGCGAAGCGCCTGGGCAACCAGATCGGAGCCTTCGCCGCCGAAGACGAGCTCACCGACGAGGCCTACGTCGCCGGCTTGGTGGAGATCATCCTGTCCGTCGCCCCGCACCAGGCGCTCATGGAGGCGTTCCGCGAGATCGCCACCTCCGACGACCCCACCGTCGAGGACATGAAGGGGCTCCTCGCCAAGACCCGCGTCGCCGAGTTGGCATCGTACGGTCAGCTCGCGCTGCAGCGTGTTCAGTCCATCGGCGAGCTCGAAGAGGTGATCCGGAGACCGGACGTGTCGGAGGCGGACCTCCAGGAGCTCATCGCCCGAGCGCCGTGGCTGATCAAGCCCGACTGGTCCGTCATCTCGGACAACCAGCCCCTCAAGACGTTTCGCCGGCAGTTCGAGAGCTACTTCGAATCGCACTACCAGCAAAAGATCGAAGTGGCGATAAGCCACGAGAACAAGCGCCCGGACTTCACCGTCACTGGCGGTTCCACCTCGGCCATGAACGTCGGCGTGTCCATGAGTCGCGCTACGACCAGGGCGTCATCCCACTCGCTGCGTAGTCACTCCAGGGGAGCCGCACCCAAGTCGAACGGCGCGTCCGCTTGGTAGTCCTCCCAGCGGGTCATCGGCTTGCCGGCGGACAGCTGCGGAACTGAGGTATGCTGGCATACATGAGGCGCACCACCCTCAAGATCTCCGAGTCTCTCGACGCACGGCTGCGCCACGAAGCTGAGCGCCGTGGAACGACGATCTCGGAGGTCAATCGCGAGGCACTTGAGGCGTACCTTCTCGAACCGGGAGAGCGCCGCCGGCTCGGCGCGGCGGCAGCCGGACACAGCGGACACAGCGACGTCTCCGAGCGCATCGAGGAGATCCTCGCGGCCGAGGTCGCCCCATAGCGGCCTTGCTCATCGACGCCGGCCCTCTCTATGCCTACGTCGACGGCGACGACACGCATCATGCGGCATCGTTGGCGCTGCTCGAGACGCATCCCGGCCCGCTGATCGTCCCCACTCTCGTGGTGACCGAGGTTGTCTACCTGCTGGCCACGCGTCTCGGCACGGACCCCGAGGTCCGGTTTCTCGGGGACCTCGCAAGTGGGGCGTTCAGCGTTGAGGCCGTGGCCGCCGCTGACTGGCTGCGCATAGCCGAGCTTGTCGCGCGCTACCGCGATCTGCCTCTCGGCACCGTCGATGCGTCGGTCGCCGCAACCGCCGAGCGCATGGCCATCACCGACATCGCCACTCTCGATCGTCGCCACTTCACTGTCGTCCGACCCCGCCACGTAGACGCCTTCAGACTGTTCCCGTGAGTGCAGATGACCACCGCCGCAAGCGGATCACCGGAGGCAGTGCCGAGCGGACTGCCGGCGTCACGGCGTATGAAGCCGAGCGGGCTCGTATGCTGGCCGTCGGGGATCCTCTAGAAGGAAGGGGGGCCGACGGCGGGGGCGATGCATGGTCGGAGCGCTCCAGTACGACGCGGGAGTACAGCGGCGCCATGGTCGACGTCGCCGCCCAGCGGGAGGGGAGGGGCGAGTTCGACACCGAGGACGCCTTCTAGAAATTCTGGCGCGCATATCCCGTCCGGGTGCCCAGGGCCGTCGAACGCCAGCTCCAAAAGGCCCTCGGCGAGCAGGGCGGTCGCGCGTAGTCGCACCCTCGCCGTAGCGTCGAGTCTCATGTTCGATCTGTGGTCCGCCCCAGCGGACGACGAACCTGGCAGGATCGAGCGCGTGACGGTTCGCGGGGTCGCGATATCCCTGTTCGCAGGGGCGGGCGGCCTCGACCTCGGCGCCGAGCAGGCCGGGTTCCACACCGCGGCCGCGGTCGAGATCAACGACGACGCCGCCGACACCATGGAGAAGCACTTCACCGGCCTCGCCAGCTCGGTCATCCGACGGTCGATCCTCGACGTACCCACCCGAGAGCCGCTCCGGGCGGCCGGCCCCAAGGGCAGGCAGCGGCCCGAGCTGCTCATCGGCGGCCCGCCCTGCACGCCGTTCTCCAAGTCTGGACTTCTGGCTGGAGTGGAAGCGCGCCGGGCTCGACCCTGACGCCAGCCTGCTCCAGTCCTACCAAGGCGAGCGTTGCTTCGTTGACTGAAGTCTGATGTATTGACCCTGGTCAAGGCCTCGACAGAGTCAACGAAGCAACGCTCGTCTTAGGTACACCCGCGTCCTCGCTGGAGCCCGACCGCGGGCGTTCGTACTGGAGAACGTGTACGCCCTCACCTACCGCAACAAAGCCAGCGTGCCGGCCTTCCAGCGTCTCCTCCGAGAGGTCGACGACGCCGGCTACCACTGCCACTTGGCCGTCCTCAACGCCGCCGACTACGGCGTCCCGCAGCTACGGCCCCGCCTGTTCGTCGTCGGCACCCCCAAGGGTACCCCGCTGCCCGAGCTGCCCGAGCCCACCCACTCCGGGCGATGGGAACGGCGGACGAGCGGCGGGGGAGGCTTACCGCACGGGACCGCTGGCGAGGCCCTGGCCGGGCTGGTCACCGCTCCGGAGCCCGAGGAGACCGTGCGCGGTCGCTGGGGCCACCTCCTCGCCGACATCCCACCGGGGGACAACTACCTCTACTACCAAGGCGAGCGTTGCTTCGTTGACTGAATTTTGAGTATTCACGCTGGTCAAGACCTCAACAGAGTCAACGAAGCAACGCTCGTCTTAGTACACGGCCGAGCGGGGCCGCCCGGACCCGGTGTTCGAGTGGCGCAGCCGCTACTGGTCGTTTCTGCTCAAGCTCTCGCCGGTCCGGCCCTCGCCCACGGTCCAGGCTCAGCCCGGCCCGAACTTCGGTCCGTTCCACTGGGAGAATCGACGGCTCCGTAATCCCCGAGCTGCAACGGCTGTTCACCTTCCCCGACGACTTCGCCTTCGTCGGCCGCCGCGCGTCGGTCCAGGCCCAGATCGGCAACGCCGTCCCGCCGCTGCTCGCCCGCCAGGTTGCCGACTGCGTCGCCCGAGCCGCCCGGTAGAAGCAGGCATGGCCGGGCGCTGGCGTAGGCCGTTCGCCTCCAGCGAGGCGGTGCAGCACAAGATGACCGCCGTCGCCCGGCGCGACACCGGGCCCGAGCTGGCGCTACGCCGTGTCCTCCACCGGCGCGGCCTGCGCTACCGCGTCCATCGATGCCCGCTGCCGGACCTTGCCAGGCAGGCCGACATCGTCTTTTCCGGTGCCAAGGTCGCCGTCTTCGTCGACGGACGCTCCTGGCACGGATGCCCGGAGCATGGTCGTCGGGAGCACCGCACCAACGGCTGGTACTGGCCGCAGAAGCTCGCCGTCAACCAGGTCCGTGACGGCGACACCGACGATAGGCTCCATGAGGCGGGGGGCTCCCGCTCCGGGTCTGCGAGCACGAGGACCCAGAGAAGTCTGCTTGGCGGGTTGTCGTCGCCCTCCGTGGCGACTCAAAGCGCTCCGAGGATGAGCGATGAGTTCTGTCGTGGTCGCCTTCCTGAGCCCGGCGCTCGTGCGATCGTCCGCCCTCCTCGAGTTGCCGGGCCCAACTCTGGTCCTACCTTCCTCCAGCAACACTCGATGGCGGCTTCGGTGACGAGTGACCGCACGGCCGCCCTCCGACAGGAGACGGTCCGGCGCCAGGCGCCGACTGCCAGGCCAACACCAAGCCCAGCTGTCGCCGCCCGAGGAGCTCCCCGAACCCGTCACAGCCGTCGAGTACAACAGAGCCAGTGGAAGCTAGCGCCGATCCGGACCTGCGGGTCTTCGCCTACGCGGTTGCGGACAAGGCCGCGCTATACGTCGCGATCGTCGACAGGCTGATGGCAGCCAAGGAGCGTTTCACCCTCCAGCTCCGTCCCGCCGAGGTGGCTCGGGAGCTTGGCCCGGGCGCCGAGGTGACCGAGGTCGCTGTCGCCTTGGAGGTCCTGGAGGACTGGGGCAACGTGACCAAGTTCTACGATATGGCCGCCCCTGACACGCTGGACCAGTTCTACGCCAAGCGGTTCCTGTACCAGCTGACCGAGTCGGGCGTCGCCGCCCATGAGGGCGTGCGCGCCGTCCGGCGGGCCGGGTTGGACACCGGTCGGCTGTCGGCGGTGCTGCTCCCGGGGATCCAGGAGCGCTTGGAGGCGGTACGGGCAGAGGGCAAGCAGGACGAGCCCGACGGGGCGCGCCTGTACAACGCGCTGATCGACCTTTTCGCGACGTTCGCCACCTTGGCCGACAATGCCGCCCGGTACATGCAGGACCTGGCGGTGGAGACCTCGGCCATCGCCGCCGACGACGAGCGCTTCGTCAGCTACAAGCGGGCCGTGTTCGTCTACCTGGACGAGTTTGTGGGCCACCTGGCAGGGGCCGTGCCCGCCATTGCGACGCTGACGACCGATCTGGACGCCGACATGCCGCGGCTGTCGGGGGTAGCAGCGCAGGCGGACACCACCCCCACCGCCGCAGGCGAGGACGACGCCCTCGAGCGCCTCTTCGCGGAGCGGTGGGCGGGGGTGCGGGCGTGGTTCGTGGCTTCCGGCGAGGCCGAGCCGATCGTGGTGTCCTTGCGTGTGGCGATGCTCGACGCCATCAACCGGATCCTGGCCGCGCTGGACCGGCTGCACGAGCGTCACCTGCGGCGGGTGACCCGGGAGGCCGACTTCGCCCAGCTGGCCCGCTGGTTCGCCGTTGCCGACGATGCCGGCGCGGGTTTGCTTTGGGACCGGGCGTTCGGCCTGTACCCGGCCCGCCACTTCGCCGAGCTGGCTGGCGACGAGGCCGAGGAGCGGGGCCGCGGCTTCGCCGACGCCGCCCCGGCGGAGGTGGCCCCGCGGCTGCGGGCGGCGGGCACCCGGGCGTCCCCAGGCCGGCCGGGCCGAGCGGCCGACTATTCGGCGACCAAAGCCGCCGGCCTGCTGCGGCTGCGCGCCGAGCGCCGCCGCATGGAGGCAGCCATGGACCGCCTGGCCGCCCGCACCCCGGCGCGCCTGTCCGAGCTGGGGGCCCTCGACGCCGACGAGTTCGCCCAGTTCCTGGAGGTTCTCACCGCCGCCCTGGGGGCCCGGCCCGACGAGCGCGGCAGCCGGACGGCACCGACCCCGCTCGGGTCGGTGACGGTCCGCCCTTTCCCCAAAGCTACGGGAGAGGCGCGGATCGTGACCCCGCGCGGCACGTTCCGCTGCGCCGACCGGTGGTTGGAGGTCGACCTCACCGGCCGGGCCCGACGACAGGCCCTGGCGTGACCGTGGGCGACGACGAGCTGCGCCGGGCGGTACGGGCTGCCCTCGCCGAGCCGATCGCAGGCGCCGGCAACCCGACCGTGGCCCTGGTCCGCCGCCAGCGAGGCGAGCTCACCCGCTTCTTCGCCGACGAGCTCGGCTACCGCCTCGACGCCTCGCGCTCTGGGGTGGTGCGCCTCGCCAAGCTGCCCGGCCCGGGCCACGAGCCGAGAGGGCTGGCGACCCGGGCGGGGCGCCCGTTCGACGGGCGACGCTACGCCCTCACCTGCCTGGTGCTCGCCTCGGCCGAGGGCGCCGGGGAGCGCACCACACTGGCCCGGCTGTTCGAGGACGTGGGACTGCGGGCGGCGACGATCGACGGGCTGGCGTGGCGCAGCGACGTCGCTGCCGACCGCCGGGTGTTCATCCAGGCGGTGCAGGCCGCCGTCGACCTTGGCGTGCTGGAGCTGGCCGACGGGGACGAGGAGCGCTTCGCCCGCGGCGACCCCGGCGGCGACGCCCTGTACCGCATCGACCGGGAGCGCCTGGCCCTGCTGCCGACCGCGCCCCAACCCCCGTCGCTGGCGGCCGGCCCCGACGACGTCGCCCGCGAGGCCTACCCCGACACCGAGGACGGCCGGATCCGCCGGCGCCGCCACCGGGTCACCCGTGCCCTGGTCGAGCAGCCCGTCGTCTACCACGACGACATGACCGACGACGAGCGGGAGTACCTCCGCTCGCAGCGAGGGCGCCTCGAACGGCTCCTCGCCGAGAAGGTCGGCCTGACCCTGGAGGTGCGGGCCGAAGGCTGGGTGGCCGTCGACGAGACCGGCGAGCTGACCGACCTGCGCTGGCCCGACTACGGCGCCGCCAACACCACCGCCCTCCGGCTCTGCGACGAGCTGCGGGCCCGGCAGGCGCGGGGCGAACCGGTCGCCTGGCCGTGGGCTCGGGTGGTCGGCTTCACCCGGGGCCTGGCCGGCGAGTACGCCGGCGCCTGGAAGCGGGGCACCGACACGGACGCCGGCGCCGCGCTGCTCGCGGCCGAGGCCGTCGGGATCCTGGTCGCCGCCCGCCTGGTTGCTCGCCACGAGGACGGGATCGTCGCCCGGCCGGCCGCCGCCCGCTACGCCGCCGCCCCGGCCGTGATGCCGAACGGACGGAGTGAGCAGGCCAGGATCGTCACACCCGTCGACTACAACAGAGGCATGCCGTCGACCGCCCGCGGGCAGGAGCCACCTCGGTGAGCGCCGTGATCGAGCGCCTCCCCACCGGCCCACTCCTGCCCCGCCCCGCGCCGGGCCGGATGCGCCCCTTGCGGGCCGGCATCCGCAACGTGTGGGAGTACGACGACCAGGAGCTCTGGTTCGAGGGCGGCCGCCTCATCCTCCGGGGGCAGAACACGGCGGGCAAGTCCAAGGCCCTCGAGCTCCTGCTGCCGTTCGTGCTCGACGGGGACACCCGCCCCGAGCGCCTCGACCCCTTCGGCGGTCGCATCAAGACGATGTACTGGAACCTGGTGGACTTCGACGACCAGCGATCGACGGTCACTGGGTACGTGTGGGTGGAGTTCGGCCGGGTCGACGACGACGGGGTCGAGCGGTTCGTCACCTGCCTCGTCGGGATGCGGGGGCAGCGCTCCACCCGCAAGGTCGACACCTGGTTTGCCGTCACCCCCGGGCGGGTCGGCCTCCACCTGGAGCTGGCGCCGGGCGGCGTGCCCCTCCCCGCCGAACGCCTCCGGGAGGCCCTGACGGAGGGCAGCGTCTTCTCCCGGACGGTGCGCGACCACCGGGCCGCCGTCGACCACGCCCTGTTCAACCTCGGCCCCGACCGCTACGAGTCGCTCCTTCACCTCCTACTGCAGCTCCGCCGGCCAAAGCTGTCGGAGAAGCTCGACCTGGCCCGGCTGCGGGAGTACCTGAGCCAGGCCCTGCCGCCCCTCGAGCGGTCGCGGATGGAGTCGCTGGCCCAGGCCTTCGCCCGTCTCGACGAGGACACCGCCGAGATCGAGCGCCTTGAGGCCGCCGCCGGCGCGCTGCGCCGCTACCTGGAGCACTACGGGGCCCACGCCCGCATCCAGACCCGGCGGCGGGCCGACGCCGTCCGTAGCGCCAACACCCAGTTCGACAAGGTCACCGAGACCGAGCGCCGCCAGCGGGAGGCGCGGGACCTCGCCTTGGCCGCCCTCGAGCGCATCGACGCCCGCCAGGCGGAGCTGGACGACGACATCCACCGGGTCGAGGGCCAGCTGCGGGGCCTCGACCTCTCCAAGGTGCACGCCCTGCAGGAGGTGGAGACAAGGGCGGCCGCCGCGGCCAAGCAGGCCTCGATCCTGGCCGAGCGGGCCGCCGGGGACCGCCGGCGGGCCGAGGCGGAGGCCCGGGAGTCCACGAGAGCGTCGTCCGCCGCGGCGTCGGCGGTTCAGCGCCACGAGGCGTCTGCCGCTGACATCCTGCCGCTCGCCTCCGCCGCTGGCCTGGGCGCCGAGCACGGCTTGCACGCCGACCAGCTCGCCGCCGAGCCGAAGCGAGCCCGCACCGCCCTCGCCGGCGCCGCCACCCGCCGCCTGGAGATGCTGACCGCCCTGCGCGGCGCGGCGGCCGACGCCGCTGCTGCCCTGGCCCGCATCGCCTCGGCGGAGACCGACCGTGCCGGTGCCGACGCCCGCCGCGACGCGGCGACGGACGAGCACCGGACCGCCGGGGAGGCCCTCGAGGCCGCCGCCGCCGCCCTGGCCCAGGCCGTCGTCGACTGGGGCGCGGCGTGGCTGGTCCCGCGGCCCGACGGCTCCGAGTCCGAGGTCGTCGACGCCGTCCTCGGCGGGCAGCCTTCGGCCGCCGGCCCGTTCCTCGCCGTCGGAAGGGTACGCCTGCACGACGAGCGCCGGCGGGTGGCAGCCTCCGCCGCCGGGGCGTCGGACCGTCGCGCCGCGGCCGCCGACCAACGCGCTCGTGTCGAGGCCCAGAGCGAGGACGCCCCGCCAGCCCGCCCGGGCCGCCC
>JBOGGP010000033.1:0-14574 GCA_050744105.1 Acidimicrobiales bacterium | reverse complement strand
GAAGGGTACGCCTGCACGACGAGCGCCGGCGGGTGGCAGCCTCCGCCGCCGGGGCGTCGGACCGTCGCGCCGCGGCCGCCGACCAACGCGCTCGTGTCGAGGCCCAGAGCGAGGACGCCCCGCCAGGCCGCCCGGGCCGCCCCGCGGCGCGCCCCGACGGCCACGCCCCGTTGTGGGCCTGTGTCGACTTCGCCGGCGACCTGGACCCGGCGGCCCGGGCCGGTCTGGAGGCTGCCCTCGAGGCCTCGGGCCTCCTCGACGCCCTCGTCGCCCCCGGTGGTGACCTCCTGGACGGCGCCACCCTCGACACGTGGATCCGGGTTGCCCCCACCCCCGCCGGCGCCTGCCCGACCGGTCCGGCGCTCGCCGGGCTCGTGCCCGTCCCTGGCGGACCGGTCCCCGAGGACGCCGTCGGTCGGGCCCTGGCCGGCATCGCCGCCGCCAGCGCCGTCAGCCCCGACGGCCGCTGGCGGGTCGGGCCGCTGCATGGCCGGTGGTCCAAGGACACGGCCGAGTACGTCGGCGCCACCGCCCGGTCCGAGGCCCGGCGGCGGCGGATCGGGGCGCTCACCGCCGAGATCGAGGCCCTCGACGCCACCCTCGGCGACCTGGCCGCCGAGGACCGGACCCTCGTCGCCGAGCTGGCCCGCATCGACGACGCCGAGCGCGCCTGGCCCTCCCCCGACCGCCTCCGCGACGCCGCCGGGGCAGTGGACCGGGCCCTGGCCGCCGTTGCCGCCGCCGGGGACGCCCTGTCCACCGCCGATGCCCGACTGGCCCAGGCCCGGGCCGACGGGCAGGCCGCCGTCGAGGGGCTCCGCCGGGCCGAGGACGCCGCCGGCTGCCCGGCCGCCGACGCAGAGGACGCCGTCACGGCGGTGCACGACTACCGGGAGGCGCTGGCCACGGTGGTCGCCGACGCCGAGCGCGCCCTCGACCGCCGGGCCGCCGCCGAGGGGGCCGGGTCCCGGGCCGGGTCCGCCGCCGCCGAGGCCGACGTGTCCGAGGCCGACGCCGCCGAGGCCCGGGTCGTGGCCGCCACCGCCCGGGGCGAGGCCGACGAGCTGCGGACGACGGTCGGCGCCGACGCCGAGGCGGTCCTCGCCCGGCAGGCGGCCCTCACGGCCGACCTCGAGCGGGCCCGGGGCGAGCACGAGCAGCTCGCCGCCGAACGGGACACGGCGTCGCGACAGGAGAGCGCGGCCGCCGCCCTGCTCGAGCAGACCGAGGCCGAGCGGGTCCAGCGGGAGGCCGAGCGGGCCGACGCCCTCGCCCGCCTGGCCGGGCTGGCCGCCACCGAGCTGGCCCGCCTCGCCCTCGGCCCCGTCCCCGACGACCGCGACCTTGCCCAGGTCACCGCCGGCCTGGCCTTCGCCCGGGCCGCATACGACAAGCTGCGGGACGTCGACTTCGACCAGCGCACCCAGGACGGGGTCAGCAACCGCTTCCACAACGGGTTCACCGTCCTCCGGTCCGAGCTCGGCGTCGAGTTCGACCCCTACCTCGATACCAGTGACGGGCTCGAGGTCTGCTACGCCACCCTCAACGGCGCGGTCGTCGGTCTCACCGACCTGTCGGCCACGCTCGACGACCAGATCCGCCGCCGCCGGGAGGCCCTCTCCGCCGAGGAGCGCCAGCTGATCGAACGCCACCTGCTCACCGAGATCGGCACCCACCTCGGCGACCGGGTCCACGCCGCCTGGGACCTGACCCGGCGCATGAACCAACAGCTCGCCGAGCACGGCACCCGGGGCGGGGTCACCCTGCGCCTGTCGTGGCAGATCTCCCCCGACGCCGGCCCCGGCGCCGAGGAGGCCATGAAGCTGCTGAGGCAGAACGTCGGGCTCCTCGACCAGACCGAGCGGGCCACGCTCGCCGCCTTCCTCCAGGAGCGGGTGCGCGCCGCCCGGGACGCCGGCGAGGGCACCGACGTGGTGGAGCGGCTCGCCACCGCCCTCGACTACCGCACGTGGCACCACTTCACCGTCCACCTCCGGTCCGCCGACGGGCGTGAGCGGCGCATGACCGCCCACACCTACGGCGCCGGCTCCGGCGGCGAGCAGGCCAAGCTGGCCCACCTGCCGCTGTTCGCCGCCACCGCCGCCTACTACACCTCAGCCCGGGCCGACGCCCCCCACCTGCTGATGCTCGACGAGGCGTTCGCCGGGATCGACGACAGCCAGCGCGGCGACTGCATGGGGATGCTCGTCGAGCTCGACCTCGACATGGTCGTCACCAACTACGCCGAGTGGGGCTGCTACCCCGAGGTCCCGGCCGTCGCCGTCTACCACCTGGAGCGCACGCCCGGCCGGCCGGGCGCCGTCGCCCTGCGATTCGTATGGGACGGCACCGCCCGCCGGGAGGACGACCCCTGGCTCGACTCCCGGGTGCCGCCGGAGCGTGGCCTCTTCGCCTGACGTCCTCGGCGACCCGCGCCTCCGCCCCTTGTGGGAGGCGGCCCACCGCCGTCTGGAGGCGGTGGGCGCCGCCGGGGACCTGACCGGTGCCGCCATCCACCTCCGTGACCTGAGCCCCGGCCAGCGGGCGGCCGTCGACCAGCTGCTCGGGGCCCGATCTCGGGGCGCGACGGTCCCCGTGCCCCTCGACCGGCTCGACCGGCGCCTCCGGGACCGGACCGGCCGGACGCTGACCGCGGTCGTCACCGACCTCGTCGGGCCACTGCGGGACCGCCCGGGCGAGCGGACCGCCGTCGACGCGACCTGGGCCCGTCTGGCCGGCCACCCCGCCGTGGCCCGGGACCCCCGGCTGGAAGCCTGGCTGGCTACGACCCGGTGGCGGGGCGCGCCGGACGACGTGGCGGCCGCGCTCGATGTCCTCCTGCGCCTCCCCCAGCCGGTCCGAGTGGGCCTGACCCGCCTCGCCGGCCGGGTGCTTCACGATGCCCACGCCCTCGACCCGGACCGGCCTGCCGGCCGCCTGGTGCTGTCGGCCCTGGCCTTCCGCGCCGGCGTCCCCGTTGCCGGCCTCCGAGCGGCCGACCGCCGCCGGCTGTGGGCCGACCAGGGGGTCCTGTCCGACGAGACCTCCTCGACCGCGCTGACCCTCGGGCTCTGCCCGCTCCCCGCCGGCCCCCTCACCGAGGCCGCCGCCCGCTGGGCCGACGCCGGCGTCCCCCTCCCGGTGCCGCTGGTCGCCGTCCAGACCGAGGCGTGGAAGGTTGCTCCCGGAACCCTCGTATCGGTGTGCGAGAACCCGTCGGTCCTGGCGGCGGCCGGCGCCGGCCCGGCGATGGTGTGCATCGAGGGCCGCCCCCGCCTGGCCGCCACCCTGCTGCTCCGGTCCTTGGCCGCTGGCGGGGCGCGCCTGCGCTACCACGGCGACTTCGGTGCCGGCGGCATCTCGATTGCCAACGGGGTCATCGGCGACCTCGGCGCCGAGCCGTGGCGGATGGGCGCCGGCGACTACCGAGCTGCCCTGGACCGGGCCCCGGCCGGGCGGCTGCGCCCGCTGCGGGGCGCCGTCCCCGAGGCCTGCTGGGACCAACAGCTGGCGACGGTTGTCCGGGCCGCGGGGGTGGAGGTCGAGGAGGAGCTGGTCATCGATGTGCTGCTCCACGACCTCGACGGCCGAGGGCGGCGACCGGATGCCCGAGTGGATCGAGCGTTACCGCCACCAGCCGGGGAACGCTACCAGCGCCTGGATGCCGTCTTGGCCGACACGGACGGCAGCAAAGAGAGGGAGAGCACACCCATCACCGAGCCAGGAGCCGCATCGTGACCACCACCGAGGACCCGGATCGAGGCCGACCCAACTGTCGACCGTCTGCATCGTCCGTGCCTTCGATGTGGATCGACCCACCACTGGGCCGAGCAGTGGCTCGGTCCCAAGGACACGTCGACCCGTATCGGGCACGGGGACGCGCCCACCGGCGGCAGCTGGCTCTGCGCCTGCTGGCGCGGCGGGGAGAAGATCGCCTCGTTCTACGGCTCCTTCCACGAGCTGCGCCCCGACCAGCGGCTGGTGCAAGCCTTGACCTTCGAACGGATGCCTATTGCGAGCATTCCAGTCACAGTGTGATCAGGGGCGCCGGCGGCTACTACCGGTACTCGGGACCACCGCATTGGTGTTACGAGCGAGTAACCAGAGGGCCTCGAAGATCAACCCGGCGGCCAGGACGCCGAGAAATAGGGGTTGTTCGTCGCCACCGATGACGCTGTGGCCGATGGCCGACTCGGCGAGGAGGAATGTGCTCAGGGCGAGCCATCCGGTGCCGGTGACGAGGCAGTGGGCATGACGGCAGCGCCAGAAGTTGAGTGAGCACCAGCCACCGGCAGCAAGGGCGGCGAGCCCGTCAACTGCCAAGCCGGCTCGTGTCGGGACGTGGGGGGCGACGTTGAGGAGCAACACGACCACGACAACGACGGCGAGTGCGGGGCCGCTGCCGACGAGGAGCGGGTCGACGCGTCGCTTGAGCGGCGTGTCGGCGGGAAGCGACGGGGGCGACCAGCCGCACAACGCCCGCGGACCGCTGGAGGGTGCCCTACGTGACACAATGAGGGGTGCCGGGACCCTCTTGTCCGGATAGCTTGGCCGTCTTGGTGGTCTCCACTTCAGCCTCCAATGGTCGTTGCCTTGGTCGACGCCGTCAACGCAGCAGCGATCTGCTGCTCGTTTGGAAGGTCGAGCCGGCATGCCGCCGCCAGGCGGACGGTGCGCCCGGTAACGTCGACGCCGTCGACGAGGAGGGTGGGCGAGGGGTAGAGGCCCTCGATCTCCTCGATGTCGGCGCGGAGGCCGCTCCGGGCAAGACAGCGGTCGAGGACGGCTCTGAGCTGTCCGATGAGAGGGCAATCCGGCACTCGCAGGATGTGGATGTGGACGTGGACCTCCGACGTCGGATGGCGATCCCTCACCCCCGCGGCGACGGCGGTGGGCGAGCTCACAGCTCTGTCACCGAGGGCGCCACCCACCCGAGGGTCACGCAGGTCGCTCGGGCCGCCTCGAACGCGGCGGCGACGCCGAGCAGGAGTCCGCCGGGGTGTTCGCCGAGCCAGGGCCGTGCGTGCTCGGCGGAGGCGAAGAAGTGCCCGTGGTCGCACACGACGGAGCGGAAGTCGTCCGCCTCGCCGGCTGGGGTGATCTGGGAGACGACGGCCTCGTGTGGGTCGACGCGGCGCAGGCCCTGGGGGGAGAGCTCGACATGCACCGCCTGGCCGGTGGCGGGGCAGCGGGAATGGACGGTGGTGTCGCGACCGAGGATCACGGTGAACAGGAGCGTGTCTGTCGCGCACCACGTGCAGAGATCCTGATCACCGACCACAAGGCGGTGCGGCGTCGGGCGCTGCGTGAGGCCGAAGCCGACCAGGCGTCCGTGGTCGTCCCACTCCGTAGCCGGCTGGGCCTCGAGGAAGGACCGTATGCGGGCAAGCGGCTCTTTGGCCGCGCCGGCCAGCTCTTCGAGGGGCAGCGGTCGGCCCCGGGCCAGGAGGCGCACCAGGTGGGGGAAGAGGCGGTGGCCGTCGTGGCGGGCGATGAAGGACGCATCGGTGCAGGTGCCGGAGGGCTCAGCCGACATCGGCGGTCTCCTCGGTCGGCTCGTCCTCTATGGCGTGCAGTAACGGGCACTCGCGGCGTGACCGGGGCCGGGTGCAGGTCTCGGTGAGCTGGCGGAGCGAGTCCCGCATGGTCATCAGGCTGGCGATCTTCTCCTCCAGCCGGGCGATCTTCTCCTCCGCCAACCCTCGGGCGGCGTCACAGCTTGCGGGCCCGCCCCCGGCCAGCACCAGCAGCGACTCGATCTCCTCCAAGGTGAACCCGAGGCCCTGGGCGCGTTTGACGAACTTGACGACTCGCACTGCCTCAGGCCCGTAGGCGCGGTAGCCCGAGTCGAGGCGCTCGGGCTCGGCGAGCAGGCCTCGCCGTTCGTAGTAGCGGAGCGTCTGGACGTTGACGCCGGCCTCGGATGCCACCTCTGCGCTGCGCATGGGCTTCAGGGTAGACCCTATACCTAGGTACAAAGTCAACACCCGCCGCCGAGAAGGCCCGGGCCGATCGGACGGTTCCGTCGAGGACGTGTCCCACCCAGTCGAGGGCCTGGCACGGCGGTCGTCTGCGTTAGGACGCGCCGGGTGTTGCGTCCTATGGAGGGAGCAAGCGTGTGGGCCGTATAGCCACGGCACGAAGCGGAGCGCCCCGTTGGTGGCGTCGCCCCCGTCGAAATAGGTGGAGAAATTGAGCGCCACGCGCCGACGCCGGCGCCGTTGTGCCAGCCGGCTTCGCCGAAACAGAGGGTGCACTCGGGTACCGCGGGCAGCACCGGCTCGCCGGCACTGCTGAGCATTGGGTTCCTCGTACCAAGGCGAGCGTTGCTTCGTTGACTGAATTTTGAGTATTCACGCTGGTCAAGACCTCAACAGAGTCAACGAAGCAACGCTCGTCTTATAATCGGTGGCGCTGGGAGGCGCCGGCGCTGAGCATCACTCGCACGCATCTCTAGCCTGTCGACGATGACGCGGGTCGGCCCGCAGGTTGCGGGCTTTGCGCGTGCGAGGGCCGGTCATGATCGCGATGTGATCGCCGTGGGTGGCGCCGCCGCCGACCATCGAGGCAAGACAGGCCACCGTCGGTCGCGCCAAGTGCGGCCGTTCGCCGGCAGGACCAAGGAGGGGCCACCAACGAGTTTATAAGAAACCGGCATGGTATGTTGTAACTATGGTACGATGGTGGTGTGAGCGGCTCTCGTCCCGTGCGCCGAAGCCAGTCCGAGCGCAGCACGGCCACGCAGCGGGCGCTGCTCGACGTCACCGTCGACTGCCTCGTAGAGTCTGGCTTCCACAGGCTGACACAGGTCGACGTGGCAGGCCGCGCCGGGCTGTCGGTCGGCGCCCTGGCTCACCACTTTCCGAGCAAGTCGGCCCTCCTGGCGGCGGCCGTCGATCACCTCCTGGTGCGCCGCCAGTCCGAGTTTCGCCTGGCCGTTGCCCACCTCGACCCGGGCGCCGACCGGCTGGCCGCGGCCATCGACGCCCTTTGGGCCAGCTACGGGGGTTCGACATTCGTCGCCTGGGCCGAGTTGTGGGTAGCCGCTCGGACCGATCCCGAGCTGGCGGTAGCCATGGCCAAGGTGGACCGGACATTCCTCGACACCAGCGAGACCCTCTTCGACGAGGCACTGCCCGCTCAGGATGGCTTCGACGACCCACGGCTACGCCGGGTGCCCCTTCACAGCGTGCTTGCCTTGATGGGCGGGCTGGCCCTAAGCCAGCTCGTGCCCGGCTACCAGCCGTACCGGCCGAGTGACGTTCTCGACGCCTACAAGGCCATGGCCAGCCTGACCCTGGCCGCCATCACCCAGTCAAGGAGCCTGCCGTGAGGACTCTCGCCCAGCCGTCCACCAACTGCGTCGAGTGGGAGAGCCTCCTTGGTCGTCTCAACCGCTTGTCGGTTACCCGCCACTTCGACGCCTACGCCGACATCGACTGGGAGAGCGAGAGTCTGCGACTTGACCCCACCGACCCCCGCTGCAGGCTTCTCGGTGACGAACCGTTGGCCGTGACAGCCTGGTACGCCGAGCAGCCACAGGATGTCCAGGCTCGACTGGGTTGCGACCTGGTGGCATCGAGGATGAAGACCGGGCTCGTGTTCGAGAGCGTCCTCCAGCGCGGCCTCCTCGAATACGCCACCACCCTGCCCAACGGCGCTCCCGAGTTTCGCTACGTCTACCACGAGGTCGTCGAAGAGGCCCAGCATTCGATGATGTTCCAGGAGTTCGTCGACCGCAGCGGCTTCGACGCCGTGGGCCTTCCGCCGTTGGAGCGCTTCGTCAGCCGCTGGATTCCCAGACTTGGACGCAGGTTCACCGAGCTGTTCTTCTTCTTCGTCCTCGGGGGTGAGGAGCCCATTGATCACGTTCAGCGAAGAGTGTTGCGCTCCGGTCAGGATCTCCATCCGCTGGTGGAGCGGATAACTCGTATCCATGTCACCGAGGAGGCTCGGCACCTCTCCTTCGCCCGTCACAACCTGCAGCGCTGCGTCCCGGCGCTGGGCCGGGTCCGCCGGCTGGTACTGGGGGCCGTGGTGCCCTTGGCCATGGCGATGATGGCCAGGCTGATGCTCAGGCCCTCTCGCCAACTGATCCGCCGGTATCGGATCCCGGCAAGGGTGATCAGGTCGGCATACACGCGCAACCCTGCTTATCACCAGCAGGTGGCCCGGTCGTTGGCCAAGGTCCACGACCTGTGCGCCGAGGTCGGCCTCACCGCCCGACCTTGGGCCTGGGAGTGGCGGGCTCTCGGGCTCGTGGTCACCTGAGCTTAGAGACCGGAAAAGCAACATCGTGGAAGTCGAAGGCGGTCGATAGGCAGTCTCAGGCCCAGCTGTGGGATCGACCGGACCCGGCTGGCTCTCCGATACTGCCCGCTTGGGGCGCGCCTCGCCTCATCCCGTGGCCTGGGACTGGCGGAGGGAGAGGGATTCGAACCCCCGGGGAGGCCCAAGTGCATAACTACTCCTCGGCTGAATAGGCGACAGGGCGCCTGGGCGCCTGACACTGGACTCTCGCCTTTCGCCTTCGGCTACAAACGTGGCGGCCAGAGCCCGGACCGCCTCGTCAGCCTTCCGGCGACGTGTGCGATCGCCGAACCGACGGTGATGGCGAGGTCGACGACGAAGCGGAGGGCGTCCCAACATCTGCTCCCACGACGGTCGTCGCTGGCGTCGCACCGAGGTGATCCCGCGCCATGCCATCAGCAGCGCCACGACGATCAAGAAGGCTGTCACAGCTCGACCCCCACTTCTCTGCTCGCCTCGGCGACTCCTGCCGTGACGGGCTCGACGGGCGCCGTTGTCGCCCCACGGGCGACTTGCAGCGCCCGCTCGACGGCTGCTTGCGCTCGCCGGCGATGGCCGAGCGCCTCGATGGTCCTGGCCGCGCTCTCGGGCCCGAGGGGTCGGTGGTCGTTGCCGATACCCCACCGATCCCGGTAGGCAGCGACGGTCACGACCGCCTGCATCCATGCCTCGCGAGCGGCGTGATCGGCTGGCTGGGAGCCCAGGCGCCGGACCCATACCTGGCGGCGTTCGACGGCCTGGGCGGCCAGCTCGGCTGCCCGGAGCTCCATCGCCTTCTCTCGGTCATCAAGGGCTCGCGCCATGTCGGCGTCGGTGACGCCCACGGCTCGAGGGATGAGCCCGGGTGCTGGGCCCGGTGCAGGGTCTCATGGGCGGAGAGGTCCGCTCCCTCGTTGGCGAGGACCCCGGTGAGCACCTCCGGGGCAGTCTGCGGCTTGGTCATCCCGTCATGGGAGGTCTGCGGATCGGGGTCGTAGCTGGTATCCACGTACACCCGGTTGCTTTCCCGGCCTCTCGTGGCGGCGACGTAGACCCGTTCTTCACCCACCTCCTCCCGGTGACCAGCAACCGGTTGTTGGACCTGGTGATGACCTCGTCGCCCACGCCTACGCGCTGTCCGTCAGCGATGGCGAGCCCATCGTCGGCGACCGCTCCGGCCGTGACCCGATCAGCCCTGGCCCTGAAGTTCAGCTCGGCCACCGTCGCAGCATCCGCGGCGATCATCAGGCTGGAGCGGCCGAGGGCGATGTCGGCCTTCCACCCCTGGTAGAGGCGTTCGAGCATCTCGGTACGGTCTCCTCCGCAGACCCGGCCGTGTCCGGTGTAGGCGTCGATGGCGGCCTCGTGGCCGAGGCGCAGCTCGACGCTGGCCGTCTTCTCCCAGTCGGAATGGAACCGGCGCACGTCTACCAGCTCGGCGGCCAGGTCGCCCCGGTCGGCGACGAGCAGACCGGACGCCCCCCCGGCGTCGACGGGCGACAGCTGCGCCCAGTCACCGACCAGCAGCACCTTCGCCCCGGCGTCGCCGGCAGCGCCGACCAGCTCGTCGAGGGCAAACGTTCCTGCCAGGCTGGCCTCGTCCACGATGACCAGCTGGCCGGGGTGCCGGCACCGCTCGTCGATGGCCCGATCGAGTTGCTGCACCTGGGCGGCCAGCTCGCGGGCGCCGGCGGAGTAGCGGTCGGGGCTGCGGGCGAGTTGGCCGGCGAGCCGGTCGCGCCGGGTGGTCGGTTCGGGGATGCGCCGCCACTCGGTGAGCCACTTGACGGTGTTCCCGGTGTCGACCCCGAGCTCGTCGCCGAGCACCTCCGCGGCGGCGGCGGAGGGGGCGAGGCCGATCACCGACCCGGGCCCGTGCTCGGCCTCCCATGCGGCCCGCAGGGCGGCCATGGTGGTGGTCTTGCCGGTGCCTGCCGGCCCGACCAGCACGTCGAGGACCCGTCCGGAGGTGGCGATCTTCTCGACCGCCAGACCCTCGTCGACCGACAGCCCGTGGTCCCGGCCGGGCAGGTCGACCTCCGCGACGGTGGCGACTGTCGCGATGGTCACGGTCGGACCGTGAACGTTCCTGCCGGCGGTGAGCAGCCGGGCCTCGGCGTCGATCATCGCCTGGGTGGTGTACGCGATCCGGCTCACCGGGTGCAGCCGGGAGGACCCGTCGGCCCGGAGGTAGCGGACCGGGGTGTGATGCATCGCCGGCGGGCTAAGCGACAGGGACCGGTCGAGCGCGAGGTCGGCGATGCGCTCCGCGACCGTCACCCGGTCATCCGGGCTGGCGAAGCGGGCCCCGTGAAGGGTGCGGTGGGCTTTGGCCAGCAGGTTGTGGCGGCCGTAGGTGGCGTGCCGCTCCGACACCTCGGCGCTGGTGAAGGTTGGCCGGGCAGCCTGCAGCGGCAATCTTGGTCGGGACGGCGGTGGAGGACGCCGTGACTGGGGCGGGATCACGCGAGCAGCGACCGAGGTCGAGCAGCGCAGGTTCACCACCCGTCCTTCGACCTGACTGCCGGCCGAGCCAGGAGTGGGGGCTCGGGGTAGGACCAGACCGTCGAGGTGCGGACACACCACAAGCGTCGGCCGTCGGCGCCCCGTGTGGGCGGTGTCACCTGGCGGGCGGAGCCTGTGCTTGCACAAGCACCCGATCGGCGGCGGCGACCGCCTGGCTGGCCGCCCGGATGGCGGTGCGCGCCTTCGCCGGTGCCATGGGGACTGGGTCGTACTCCGCCTGGTGCTTGAGGGGCAGGACCCGGCGCAGGCTTGCGGCGCACTGCTCACCCTCGCCGCCGGCGGCCGCGACGTGATCGGCCGCGCCGGAATGGTCACTCTTCCATCGGCTCTTGAGTCGCACCGCCGAGACGGCGTCGGCTGCGGCGATGGTGGCGTGCACGGCGTTGCCGACCGTGGCGACGTGGTTGCCGCGGGCGAGGGCGTCCTCGGCTGCTTCGAGGTACTCGTGCGACTTGGCGGCGTAGGCGATGCCCTCGGCGAGGGTTGCTCGCACGGTGCTGGTTGACCTCCGGTCAGCCACGGGCAGCCCGGCGCCTCCCCTGCGAGTCCATGAGGTCACGTAGGGGGCGCCCGGCAATCACGATGCCGTCCTTCGACGCGTCCCGCAACCAGGTGGGCGCTTTCCGGGGCGCCGGACGAAGCTCGCTGACCTTGAGGTCGATCAGGTGGACAGCGTTGCCGGTGATCGACCTCGCCGCCCCGACCCAGCGGCCGATCGTCTCCGTCCAGAGGTCCTCCTCCGCCCCGCCGGGGGCGGCAGCCGGGTCGTGGACGGCGACGACGTCCACGTCGCTGTCCCGGCGGGCCTCGCCCCGTGCGAACGAGCCGAACACGGTCAGGCTCAGCGGTGCCGGCGTGATCGGGTCGGCCTCGTGGCGCAGGGCGTCGATGGCGGGGGTGCGAAGGTCGGTAATCGCTTGGATAGCTCCGGCGGCGACGTTGTCGGGAGCCAGGCGAACGAGGATCGCTCCGGGGGTGGGGCGGCGCTCGACGATCCCCAAGCCCGCCAGGTCGTCGATCACCTGGGCGGTCTGGCTCCAGCTCACGCCGGCGCTCAACGAGACCTGGCGGACCGTCTGTGGCGAGGTGTTACGCGTGAGGGCGCTGAGCACCTGGCCCCTGGCTCCTGGGATCATGGCCTCAATCGCCCGCAGGTAGTCCATGTACGGAATCTACTCAGAAAATCGAGAGGGTTCGCGGTGGATCGAGAGCCTGGCGTCGGCGGATCGGACCGACCCTTGAGAGGCCCGGATACGTAGCGTGGACCGCCCAGCGGTGGGGGGTAGGGACCGCACGACGCGGCTTCCGGCAAGGAGACTCACCATGCCCACCACGGACAACGCGTTCGAGATCGGGGATCGCCACCCGGCCCTGCCCATCGGCGAGCGGCTCACTCTCAGCGTGGAGGAGGCCGGTGCCCTGTTGGGGATCTCGCGTGACTTGGCTTACGACTTGGTCGCTCGGGGCGAGCTCCCTCGGTCCGCCTCGGTCGGCGGCTGGTCGTGCCCCGCCGGGCGCTGGTGGAGGCGCTGGCGCGGCTGGCCGAGGCGGGGTGAACGCCGGCGAGGGCCTCGCCGATGGCATCAGCGGCGTCGCGGTCGGCGGTGTCGAGGAAGTGGGCGTAGGTCCGCAGCGTGATCCCCGGTTTGGCGTGGCCCAGCCGGCCGGCGATGGTGCGCACGCCGACTCCTTGGCCCGCGAGGGTGGTGGCAGCGAAGTGGCGGAGCGCGTGGAAGGTCACGTGCTGCAGGCCGGAGCGGTCCCGCAGTGAACGGAAGGCGCCGGTCACCCGGTCGGGCCGGTAGGGAGTGGCGCCGTCGAGGTCCTGGGACCACACGTAGGCGTCCGGGCCGAGGGCGACGCCAGCCGCCCGGGAGCGTTCCTCGGCGCGCCGGCGGTGCTCGCACAGGACGTCGACGGTGGAGGCGTCGAGGGCGATGCGACGCGCCTGGTGGGTCTTTGGGTCCTTGACAGCCACCTCCCCGCCGGCGTCGGAGATCGACCGGGCGAAGGTTGCGGTGGCGGCGGCGAGGTCGACGTCGCTCCAGCGCAGCCCGCACAGCTCACCTCGGCGGGCCCCGGTTGTGGCGGCGGCGTAGATCAGGCAGCCGAGGTCAGGGTGTCCTCGGCGCAGGCGTCGATGAGCCGGCGCAGCTCGTCGAGGCTGGGCGGATGGATCTCGCGTCCTCTCGGTGACGGCGGCGAGGCTCGCACGATCGGGTTGAGATCGATCCAGCCCACCGGATCGCCTGGCTGAAGGCGGCGGAGAGGATGGCGTGGCTCTTGCGCACCGTGAGCGCGCTCAGGCCGGCGCGCTGGAGTTGCCCGTAGAAGGCGTCGAGGGTGGCGCCGTCCACCTTGGCGATCTCCACGCGACCCAGCCTCGGCTTGATGTTCACGTCGATGGCGGAGCGGTAGCGGACGAGCGTGGACGGTGCCCGCCCCTGGTTCTCGATGTGCGCCATCCACCGGCCGAGCAGCTCCTCGACGGTGTGGCGACCGCGCTGGCGGTACCCGCCACGGTCGATCTCCGCGACCAGCTCGGCCGACGCCCGCTGGGCGTCGCGCTTGCCGCCGTTGACGTAGCGCTGGGCGTAGTGGTAGCGGCCGGTATCGGGGTCCTTGCCGAGCGAGACGCGGACCTGCCAGACCTTCGGCCCTCGCTGGCGGATGCTGCCACGCACGACGGCGAGGCTGAACGCTCACCGAAGCGATTATGGCCATTTTATGGCCACGGAGGCTGGGCGAGCCGGACCAGCGAGCCAAAAAATAGCCTCGGACCTGTGGAGGGAGGGGGATTCGAACCCCCGGGGAGTCGCCCCCCAAGGCTTTTCAAGAGCCTCGCATTCGGCCGCTCTGCCATCCCTCCTCGGATGGGCAGCGTAGTGTCCGATCCTGTGGGCCGGTCGTGCGCCGGGTCGGGGCAGCGGGCACCATGGGGGCCCAGATGGACGAGACCGCCTTGCGCCAGCTCCTCGACGAGCTCCGTTCCGGCGTTGTCGACGCCGACGAGGCGGTACGGCTGCTGCGCCGGCTGCCCTTTGCCGATCTTGGCTACGCCCGGGTGGACCACCACCGCCAGCTGCGCCAGGGCTTCCCCGAGGCCGTCTACGCCCCGGGCAAGACACCGAAGCAGTGCGCCGGCATCGTCGCCGAGCTCCTCGCCGCCGCCGGCACCGGGCCGGTGATCCTCAGCCGGGCCGGCGCCGCCCAGGCCGGCGCCGCCCTCGACGCCTGCCCGGGCGGGACCGTCCACGCCGGCGGCCCGCAGGGGGCCACCGTGGTGTGGAGGCCGGCGCCGGCGCGCCCCGAGCCGGTGGTGGTGGTGACCGCAGGCACCGCCGACCTGCCGGTGGCCGAGGAGTGCGTGGTCACCCTGGGCGCCCTCGGCTTCGCCGCCCAGCTGGTGGCCGACTGCGGGGTGGCGGGGCTCCACCGCCTGCTGGCCAGCCTCGACCGCCTGGCCGACGCCCGGGCGGTGGTGGTGGTGGCCGGCATGGAAGGGGCCCTGGCCAGCGTGGTCGGGGGACTGACGGCGGCGCCGGTGGTGGCCGTGCCCACCAGCGCCGGCTACGGGGCGTCGCTCGCCGGCGTCACCGCCCTCCTGGCCATGCTGGCCGGCTGCGCCTCGGGGGTGACGGTGGTCGGTATCGACAACGGCTTCGGCGCCGCACACGCCGTCGCCCGGTTGCTGCGACCGGCGCCCGCTGCCCCGGACACCCCCGCCGCCCCGGACACCCCCGCCGCCCCGGACACCCC
>JBOGGP010000032.1:0-15167 GCA_050744105.1 Acidimicrobiales bacterium | reverse complement strand
ACCCTGGGCCCGCCGGCCACCCTGGGCCCGCCGGCCACCCTGGGCCCGGCGGCCGGCGGGGGCGCCGGGGCCGGCGCAGACCGGGCAAAGGAGGATCTGTCCCGCTGGCGGGCCCGGCACGCCGCCGAGCTCAGGCGCTGGAGGGCCCTGGACCAGGCCCTCGACGGCCGCGACGACGCCCTGGCGTGCCTGGCCGGCGCCGGCGGGGCGGGCGCCGAGGACGAGAGGTCACACCATCCCGATCGCCAGCCTCGGCGGGCCACGGAGCTCGACCTGGTTGGGCGGGACGCCGGGCTGTCCCGGTGAGGCGAGCCCGAGCAGCCTCGACGCCGGTCGTGTCCTGCTTGGCGGCTGTGTCCGGCCGCCGGGCCCTCCCGGCCGCCGGGTCCTCTCGGCGGCGGGGTCCTCTCGGCGGCGGGGATGCCCGGGGTGCCCACCCCGAGAGGCCGCTAGCCTCGCCGCGGTGGCCCGCTCCACCGACGTGCCGGGCACGGCCGATGCCACCCTGCCCGACGACGGGCCCCGGTGGGCCACGCCGCGGCGCCGGCGGGGCGGGCGCCGGGCGTGGCAGTGGGGCCGGTACCTGGTCGGTCTGGGCCTGGCCGCCCTCGCAGTATGGGCGGTAACGGGCAAGAGCGGAGAGCTCTCGGGGGCCACCTCCTACCTCGATCACCTGCGGTGGGGATGGATCCTGGCCGCCGCCATCTTCGAGGCCGCCTCCTACCTGTCCTTCGCCAGTATGCAGCGCCGCCTGCTGGCCGCCGGCGGGGTGAACATACCGGTCCTCCCGATGGCCGCCATCACCGTGGCGGGCAATGCCATCCAAAACAGCATCCCCGCTGGCCTGGTCTTTTCCTCGGCCTACGCCTACCGCCAGTTCCGCCGGTGGGGGGCGGACGAGGTCCTCTCGGCGTGGGTGATCGTCGGGATGGCCACCGTCACCATGGTCAGCCTGGCCGGGCTGGCCGCCGTGGGCCTCGGCCTGGCAGCCAGCACCGGCAGCGCCCTGGACCTGGTCGGGGTCATCGCCGGCGTGGCGGCGGCCGCCGGGGCGGTCGTCCTGGCCTGGATCAAGCGCACCTACCTGATCCGCCGGGCGGCCTGGGTGCTGCGCCTCAGCCAGCGCCTCCTCCACCGTCCCGGGGGCGAAGCCGACCGGGTGGTGGCCACCGCACTGGCCCAGCTGGCCAGGGTGGCGCCGTCGCGCCACCAGTGGGCCGCCGCCGCCGGATATGCCGTCGGCAACTGGACGGCGGACATGGCCTGCCTGGGCCTGTCCTTCCTGGCCATCGGCGCCGGCGTGCCGTGGCGGGGACTGCTGCTGGCCTACAGCGCCGCCCAACTGGCCACCAACCTGCCGATAACCCCCGGTGGCCTGGGCGTGGTCGAGGGCAGCCTCACCATCGCCCTGGTCGCCTTCGGCGGCGCCCAGGCGTCGACGGTGGCCGCTGTCCTGGTCTACCGGCTGCTGAGCTTCTGGCTGATGCTGCCAGTCGGCTGGGGGGCGTGGGCGGCCACCACCTGGGCGTCGCGGCGGCCCCGGCAGGCCTTCCCGGCCGACGTGGTGGCGCCATGACCGCCGGGCTGGCCCGGCCCGGCCGCCGGGCGGCCGCCGTGGTCGCCGCTGTCGTGGTCGCCGGCGCGGTGACCAGCTGCAGCGCCGCCCATCCATCCCTCGGACTCGGCACCGGATCGGTCAGCGACTGCTTCCGGGCGTTGCCCGCCGCCACCCGTGCCCTCCATGACCCTGGGGCCGACCTGGTCGGTGTCAAGCGGTTGCCCGCCGACATGGTCGAGCACCGCTTCGGTGGACCAGCCACCACCGGGACCGTGCCTGCCCCCACCGAGAACGACACGACCGTCTGCGCCGTGGCCTTCCGAGGCGCGTTCAAGCCCGGCCAGGTCGACGGCGCCCCGCCCGCCGAGCAGGGCGGCTTCGCTGTGGTGCTCGTCACCAGCCGGCAGCTGAAGCTGGTCCGCAGCTTCGTCGGGCCCCGTCTCCCCGAGCGCTTCGCCCGCCTGCTGGCCTGACGCCGCCCGGCCGGGCTTGCCCGAGCCGCCCAGCTGCTCTCCGGCCTAGCCGGTGAGCAGCTCCCTGGCCCCCCGGTCGGTCGATGGGTGGCGGAGCTTGGACATGGCTCGGGCCTCGATCTGGCGGATCCGCTCCCGGGTGAGGCTGAAGTGCTCGCCCACCTCGTCGAGGGTGCGCGGCTCGCCCCGGTCCAGCCCGAAACGCAACCGCAGGATCTCCCGCTCCCGCTCGTCCAGGGCGATGAGCATCTTGTTGACCTCGCCCGAGAGGAGGGAGGCGGCGGCCGCCTCGAAGGGCGAGACGGCGGAGCGGTCCTCGACCACGTCGCCCAGCTCGGCGTCCCCGTCCTCCCGGAGGGGCTCGGAGAGCGAGAGCGGCTCGGCGGCGTGGCGGAGGATCTCGGTGACCTTCTCCTCGTCCAGCTCCAGGTCGACGGCCAGCTCGGCCACGGTGGGGCGCCGGCCAAGCTGGCCCTCGAGGCGGCCCCGGGCCTTGGTGACCCGGGTCAGCAGGTCGCCGGCATGCACCGGCAGGCGCACCGTGCGACCGGTGTTGGCGATGCCTCGGGTGATGGCCTGGCGTATCCACCAGGTGGCATAGGTCGAGAACTTGAAGCCCTTGCGCCAGTCGAACTTCTCGACGGCGTGCATGAGACCGAGGTTGCCCTCCTGGACGAGGTCGAGCAACGGCAGCTCGGCGGCCTGGTACTTCTTGGCGATCGACACCACCAGGCGCAGGTTGGCCTTGACGAAGGTCTCGGCAGCCTCGTCGCCGTCACGCACCACCCGGCGCAGCTCGCGCTTGCGCGCTGCTGGGACCGGTCCGCCGGCGCCAAGCTCCGATCGTGCCTCCCGCCCCGCCTCGATGGCCTGGGCCAAGCGGGCTTCGTCGTCCTTGGTGAGGAGGGCGTGCTTGCCTATGTCGTTCAGATAGAGGCGGACCAGATCCTCCTCCGGCTGAGCAGCGTGGTTGTTGGGCACCTAGACCTTGAATCTCTCCTCGAGGCGTCCGGCGGGCCTCATGGGTCGCGCTGTGTCCGATCCCAGGCCTCGACTGCGCGTCAGAGGAGTCCCGAGGCATGATGATACCCGACGCCCCCCCGTCCGGGAAGGGACCATCTTCTGAGGACGCCCGGCGTCCGAGGACTCACGGGCGGCGTCCGGCCGGCCACCCCGAACATCATGGCCCCGGCCGGCGCCCGGCCGGCCACCCCGAACATCATGGCCCCGGCCGGCGCCCGGCCGGCGACCCGACATCATGGCCCCGGCCGGCGCCCGGCGGTGGTCAGCCCCCACCCGGCTAGTGCTAGTGCTTGTGCTAGTGCTAGTCCGCCTGCTGCACCGCCTCGACGGCGATCTCGACCTTGACGGCGTCACCCACCAGGACCCCGCCGGCCTCGAGGGCCTGGTTCCAGCTCAGGCCGAAGTCGGCCCGGCTGATCTCGGTGCGGGCGTCGAAGCCGGCCCGCAACCCGCCCCACGGGTCGGTCGCCGTGCCTGCCGGCTCAAGCTCGAGGACCACCGGGCGGCTCACCCCGTGCACGGTGAGCTCGCCGTCCACCCTCCAGCCGCGTCCGTCCTGGCGCACCCCGGTGGAGCGGAACTCGATCGTCTGGTACTGCTCCACGTCGAGGAGGTCGGCGCTCTTCACGTGACCGTCCCGCTTGGGATCGCGGGTGTCGAGAGAGCCGGCATCTAGGGTGACCTGCACCGAGGACTGCGCCGGGTCGTCGGCGATCCGGATGGTGCCGTCGGTCACGTCGAAGTGGCCCCGGACCTTGGAGACCATCATGTGGCGGACGGTGAAGCTGACGCTGGTATGGGAAGGGTCGATCTTGTACGTCCCCGCCGGGTAGGTGGTCGTGGTAGTCGTCTGGCTCATGTCATCTCCTGGTTGTCTGGAATGTCCTGGTTGTCAGGAATGTCCCCGGTTGTCTGGGGTGTCCCCGGTTGTCGGGCCTGCTGGTGCACCTTCGCAACAAGTTGTGAGCGCAAAACCTTCCTTGCGACCGCAAGTTCCTGGTGGGCGACACCGGATACCCTTCCCAGGTGGACTGCCCGCCATGGCTCGACCAGGAGGAACAGTCCCTGTGGCGGGCGCTCGTCGCCGTGCATGCCCACCTCCTGGCCCGCCTGGACGAGGAGCTGGTGGCCGCCGGCGGGGTCAGCCTGGGCGAGTTCGAGGTCATGGTCAACCTGTCGGAGGCCCCCGGCCGTTCCCTGCGAATGGCCGAGCTGGCCACCCGCCTGGCCCTGTCACCGAGCGGGCTGACCCGCCGGGTCGACGGACTGGTGCGCCAGAGGATGGTCGAGCGCCGGGCATGCCCGTCCGACGCCCGGGGCTCACTGGCCGTCCTCACCGACGAGGGCATGGCCCAACTCGCCGTGGCCGCCCCGGCCCACGTGGTCGGGGTGCGGCGCTACCTGATAGACCCGCTGCCCGGCCCGGCCCGGGCCGGTCTGGCCGCCGGCCTGGCCCGGATCCAGCTGGCCCTCGACGCCGGGACAGGCTGCCCGTCCCGGCCCGAGCCGCGGCCGCCGTGAGCGGAGTCCGTCAGCCCGGCTCTGGACCGGTCGCCACCACCCCGCCCCGTTCCACCCACCCGTTGGTGCCCCCGGCTACCGACACCGCCCGGTACCCGGCCTCGGACAGGGCGGCGGCGGCCTGCAGGCTGCGCCCTCCGCTGGCGCAGATGACATACAGCCGGTCGGCCGGGGGAATCTCGGCCTGCCGGGCCATCAGCTCGCCCAGCGGGATCAGCCGGGCTCCCGGCACGTGAGCGGCGTCGTACTCGTCGGGCTGGCGCACGTCGACGACGGGGGCGCCGGCGGCCAATGCGGAGGCGAAGGTGTCCAGGTCGACCTCGAGCGGTGGGAGCATGGATGTCACCCCCCCATCATGACCGCTGGCCGGCGTTCCGACTCCTTGTCCGTCTGGCGGTCTGTCGGTCTGGCGGTCTGGCGGTCTGGCGGTCACTCAGGGCGCCAGGCGCTGCATGGTCCAGTTGACCCCCTCGGGCCCGTCGCCCTGGCGGTAGCGGATCCGGTCGTGCAGGCGCCCGGCCCGGCCCTGCCAGAACTCGACGACCGCCGGCACCACCCGCAGGCCGCCCCACCACGGTGGTCGGGGCACCTCGGCGCCGGCGAAGCGCCGTTCCATCTCGGCCAGGCGAGACTCCAGCTCTTGGCGCGAGCCGATGACCTGGCTCTGCTCGGAGGCCCACGCGCCGAGCTGGGAGGGTCGCGGCCTCGACGCGAAGTAGGCGTCGGACTCGGCCGGGCTCGCCACCTCCACCCGGCCCGAGGCGCGCACCTGGCGGTCGAGGGTGGCCCACCGGAACGCCAGGGCGGCAGCCGGATTGGCGTCCACCTCCTGGGCCTTGGGGCTGCGGTAGTTGGTGTAGAAGGTGAAGCCTCGCTCGTCCGCGCCCCTGAGGAGGACGAAGCGGGCCGACGGGACCCCACCGGGTCCCACCGTGGCCAGGCTCATGGCTTCCGGTTCGGGCTGGCCGGCGGCGGCGGCGGCGGCGAACCATCGCTGGAACTGCGCCATCGGCATGGCCGCGAGGGCCGATCCGGAGGCCGGGTCGCCGGCCAAGGAGCGGTCGTCGGTCAGGGAACCGCCTCTCCCAGGGCCCACGCCGCTACTGTAGTTCCCCTCCGAGGTTGCCCTGCCGGGGCAGTAGGCCGGCGTGGCACCATGCTCCCCGGTGATCGGCAGCGGCGGGCCAGGCAACGGCGGCCACGGCCAGCGCGCCGTCGGCCTCATCGGGTGGACGGCGGGATGGTGGCTCCTGTGGAGCCTGCCGCCCCCCGCCGCCGCGCCCCCCGGGCCCACGGGCGGCCGGCCGCCGGCCCCAAGCATGTCCGTGGTCATCCCGGTGCGCGACGAGGAGAGGGCCCTGCCTGTGCTCCTGGCGTCCCTGGCCCGGCAGCGCCGCGCCCCCGAGGAGGTGGTCGTGGTCGACGACCACTCGGTCGACCGCAGCGCCGAGGTGGCCCGGGCCCGGGGGGCCACGGTGGTCGCCAGCCGGGACCTGCCGGAGGGCTGGACGGGCAAGACGTGGGCCTGCCACCAGGGCGCCGAGGTGGCAGGCGGTGACCTCCTGGTGTTCCTCGACGCCGACGTCCGCCTGGCTCCCGACGCCCTGGAACGACTGGAGGCCGAGCACCTGGCTCACGGCGGGCTGGTGTCGGTCCAGCCGTTCCACCTGCCCGAGAGGATCTACGAGCGGATGTCGGCGGTGGCCAACGTGGTCGTCCTCATGGCAACGGGCGCCTTCACCGCCCCACCGCGGCGGCCGGCGGCCATGGCCTTCGGGCCATGCCTGGTCATCGGCCGGGACGACTACGGGCGGGCCGGGCACTGCCACCCCGAGGTCCGCCCCCTGGTCGCCGAGGACATCGGGATGGCCCGGCAGTGCCGCCGGATAGGCCGGCCGGTGCGGGCGCGGGCCGGCCGGGACGTGGTGTCGTTCCGTATGTACCCCGAGGGCGTGGCCCAACTGGTCGAGGGCTGGACCAAGGGACTGGCCTACGGAGCCCGGCACACACCGGCCCCCCTGGCCGCCCTGGTGGCCCTGTGGGTCAGCGGCGCGTGCCTGGCCACCGGCACCGGCGCCCGGGTGGTCGGGGCCGTCGCCCGAGGCCGGCCGCTTCCCCTCCGCGCCATCGTCTGCTACGGAGCGTGGGCGGCCCAGATGGGCTGGATGATGCGCCGCGTCGGCCGGTTCGGCGCCGCCACGGCGATCGCCTTCCCTGCCCCCCTCGTCGTCTTCGTGGCCCTGAGCGCCCGATCAGCCTTCCGCCGGGCCCTGCGCCGGCCGCCACGCTGGCGCGGCCGCCAGGCGCCGGTGGCCTGAGGGCGGGGCGGGCGGGGCGGCCCCGACCGTCCCTACCGGACCGGGCTGGTCGCCGCCGTGGCCAGGCCGGCCACCAGAGGCTCGGGCAGGGGTTGGGCGTGGACCACTGCCAGCCTCCGGGTGGTGCGGGTGAGAGCCACGTACAGAGCCCGCAGGCCGCCCGCGGCCTCGGCCACCAGCAGCCCGGGCTCGACCACGACGACCGAGTCAAACTCCAGGCCCTTGGCCTCGTCCACGCCGAGGACGCTCACCACGGCGTCGAGCGCCCCCGCCCCCGGCCGGCCCGCCGGCAGCCTGGCGGCGGTCAGGGCGCCGGCCACCGGCTCGGCCAGGGACGGAGGGACCACCACGCCGACGGTGCCGCCCGGCCGTTCCGGATCGGGCGAGTGGTCGGTCAGCACCGCCACCTCCTCGCCGACGGTGCGGGCCACCAAGGCGGGCAGGGAGGCTGGTCCGGCCGGGCCGGAAGCGTCGGTCCGCAGGATGCGGGGCAGGTCACCGGTGGTGCGGATGGCCTCGGGCGGCACCGTGCCCGGCGCCGCCGCCTCGAGCACCCGGCCGGCAACGGCCATGACCTCCCACGGCGTGCGGTAGTTGACCGTCAGCTCCGCCTGGCGCCACGCCCTGCGGGCCGGCAGGTGCCTGGTCACCTCCGCCCACGACGACGCCGCCCACCCGCCCGTGCCCTGGGCGAGGTCCCCGACGACGGTCATCGACCCGGCCAGCGAACGCCGGGCCAGCATCCTCAGCTCCATTGGCGACAGGTCCTGGGCCTCGTCCACCACGATGTGACCGTAGGACGGGTGGGCGGGCCACCGGCCGTCGTCGCCGTCCTCCCCGTCGGGGGGGCCCGACCGCCGGCGGGGGGCCCCGAGCAAGGCCCGGGCCTCGTCGAGCAGCGCCATGTCGGCGGCCGTCCATGCCACCGACAAGGCCGACGAGCTACGGGGGCGGCAGAGCATGGCCAGCTCGGCCTCGGCCAGGAGGCCCTCGCCGGCCAGTCGCAGGAGGGCCGGGGCACCAAAGAGGTCGTGGACCAGTTCGGTGGCGGGCAGGAGCGGCCACATGCGGTCCAGCGCGGCGACGACCTCGGGGACCCTCCGCAGCCGTTGCCCCAGGTCGGCCGGCGACTCGGCGGCCTCCTCGGCCCACCCGGCCACCGGCGCAGGCTCGGTGGCCGCCGCCGTACCGTTGGTGCGCTCTTCGAGCTGTAGGGCCAGCGCCCGCCACAGCAGGCTCTCGAGCACGCGCCGCCGGCTGTTGTGGGTCCCGCCCCGGCGCTTGGCGGCGGCCACCACGGCCCGGGACATGGAGGGTGTGATGCGCAGGAAGCGACGGCCGAAGGGGACCACGACGGTCTTGCGCAACGGGCGCTGGCGGTCACCGGCGGCTCGGGCCAGGAGGCGTGCCATCCGATCGTCGCCCTTGAGGCGAGCAAGCTCGGGCGGCTCGGAGCCGGCCGGCACCGCCTCCCCGAAAAGTCCGGCCACCGTCGACATCTGCACGCCGGTCTCCCCGAGGGAGGGCAGGACGTGCTCCACGTAGCGCAGGAAAAGAGCGCTGGGGCCGACCACCAGCAGCCCCTGGCGCTCCAGAGGGAAGCGGTGGGTATAGAGCAGGTAGGCGGCCCGGTGCAGGGCGACGGCCGTCTTGCCCGTGCCGGGACCGCCCTGGACGACGAGCACACCGCCCAGCGGGTCCCGGATCACCTCGTCCTGCTCACGCTGGACGGTGGCGACGATGTCGGTCATCCGGCCGGTGCGGGACCGGTCCAGCGCGGCGATGAGGACCTGCCTGCCGGCCAGGCCCAGGTTGGCCCCTCCCGAGCCGTCCGGGGCGTCCTCGGGGTCGAAGAGCTCGTCTTCGAGATCGACGACCGTCCGGCCGTGGGTCAAGAGGTGCCGCCGGCGGCGCAGGCCCATGGGCTGGGCGCCGGTAGCCCGGTAGAACGGCTCGGCGACCGGTGCCCTCCAGTCGACCACCAGGGGCTCCTGGTCGGCGTCGGACACGCCGAGCCGGCCGACGTGGAACCGCTCCCCGGTGCGGTCGGCCCCGGCCCGCCCGTCGCGGTCCAGCCGGCCGAACACGAGTGCCTCGCCCCCGATCTGGAGGTGCTCGAGGCGGTTCAGGCTGGTCCGGACCCGGATGTCGCGCTCGGCCAGGGACTGGAACGTGCCGCCGCGCTCGCCGAAGGCGTCGCGCAGCATCGAGACAGCCCCGTCGCGCATGGCCTCCAGGCCCCGGTAGGCCCGGTCCACGTGGGCTTGTTCGGCCGCGACCTCCGGGTGTGCCATAGGGGAACGTCAACTGTAGGACGGCCAGGCGCCGCTCCGGTAGGTGCCGGACGCACCGAGGGCCCTGCGGCTGATCCCCGCAGCAGGTAGCTGCCTGCCGGTCACTATCGTGGTCCGGTGACCGTCGCGCCGGCGCCCGCCGACCCCTTTGTCGGGGCGTGCCGGCGCCAGCCGGTGCCGCACACCCCGGTGTGGTTCATGCGCCAGGCCGGGCGGTCCCTTCCCGAGTACCGGGCCCTGCGGGGCGCCGGCAGCATCCTCGACGTGGTGCGGGATCCGGCGGCGGCGGCCGAGGCCACCCTCCAGCCGGTACGGCGATACGGCGTGGACGCGGCGATCCTGTTCTCCGACATCATGGTGCCGGTGGCCGCCACCGGCTTCGGTGTGGAGGTTCGCCCCGGGGTGGGGCCGGTGGTGGCTGACCCCTTCCGCGGGCCGGCCGACCTGGCCCGGCTGCGTCCGCTCGACGCCGAGGCCGACACCCCCTACGTGGGCGAAGCGGTGCGCCTGGCGGTCAAGGAGCTCGACGTGCCCCTCATCGGCTTCGCCGGCGCACCCTTCACCGTGGCCAGCTACCTGATCGAGGGGGGCCCGTCCCGGGACCACGCCCGTACCAAGGCGATGATGTACCAGGACCCACCCACCTGGTTCGCCCTCCTCGACCGCCTGGCCGACCTGGCCGTGGAATCCCTGTTCGACCAGGTACGGGCAGGGGCGGCGGCCGCCCAGGTCTTCGACAGCTGGGCGGGGGTCCTGAGCCCCGGTGACTACCGCCACTTCGTGCTGCCGGCCAGCACCAAGGTGTTCGACGCCGTCGCCGGAACGGGCGTCCCCGGCATCCACTTCGGCGTGGGCACCGGGGAGCTGCTGGGCCTGCTCGGGGAGGCCGGCGCCAGCGTGGTGGGCGTCGACTGGCGGGTGCCCCTCGACCAGGCCCGGGCCCGTGTCGGCCCCGGCGTGGCCCTGCAGGGCAACCTGGATCCGGTCGCCTGCCAGGCCGGCTGGCCGGCCGCCGCCGCCAAGGCCCGGGAGGTGCTGGCCGAGGCGGGGGGCATGGCCGGTCACATCTTCAACCTCGGCCACGGCGTCCTGCCGGGCACCGACCCAGGGGTGCTGGCCGGGGTCGTCGGCCTCGTCCACGAGGAGACCCAGGCCCGGTGAGGGTGGCCGTCGTCGGCGGCGGCATCGCCGGCCTGGCGGCGGCATGGGAGCTGATGGACCGGGCCGAGGTGACGGTCTTCGAGCCAGGCTGCCTGGGCGGCGCCATCCGCACCTCGGAATTCTGCGGGCACGACATCGACGAGGGGCCGGACTCCTTCGTCACCCGCTCCCCCGAGGCGATCGACCTCTGCGCCGAGGCCGGCGTGGGCGCCGACCTGGTGGCGCCGGTCGCCGGACGGTCGATGCTGTGGTGGGAAGGCCGGCTGCGTCCCCTGCCCGACGGCCTGGTCCTCGGTGCCCCCCGGCGGCTGGGCGGCCTGGCCGGCGGCGGGATCCTCTCGGCGGCCGGGGTGGCCCGGGCGGGGGCGGACCTGGTGCTGCCCCGCCGGCGGCCGCCAGACGGCCTGAGCGTGAGGGAGCTGGTTGCCGACCGCTTCGGCGCCCAGGTGGCGGACCGCCTGGTCGATCCCCTGGTGGGAGGCATACACGCCGGTCGCACCGAGCAGCTGGGGGCGGCCGAGGTGGTGCCCCAACTGGTGGAGGCGGCCCGCTCGTCGCGCAGCCTGCTCCTCGGGCTGCGCCGCCTGGGGGCCGGGGCCGGCGGCGGCCCGATGTTCCTGGCCCCCCGAGCCGGCCTCGGGTCCCTGGTCGCGGCGGTGGTTGCCGCCCTGCGGACCGGGGGCGTTGCCTTCGCGACCACCGCGGCCACCGCCGTCCGACCTGCCGCCGTCCGACCTGGCGCCGTCCGACCTGCCGCCGTCCGACCTGCCGCCGTCCGACCTGGCGCCGTCCGACCTGGCGCCGTCCGACCTGGCGCCGTCCGACCTGGCGCCGTCCGACCTGGCGCCGTCCGACCTGGAGCCGTCCGACCTGGCGCCGTCCGAGCTGCCGGCGTCCGCCGGCCACCGTCATCGGCGGTCGAGGTGGCCCCGCACCCCGAGACCTTCGACGCCGCCGTGGTCGCCACCCCGGCCAGCCAGGCCGCCCGCCTCCTCGGTGGGCCCGCCGGCGAGGGCCTGGCCGGCGTGGAGAGCGCGTCGGTAGCGGTGGTCACCATGGCCTTCGACGGCGGGGTGGTCCCGCCTCCGGGGGTGAACGGCTTCCTGGTCCCCCGTGGCCAGGGGAGGCTCATGACAGCGTGCTCCTTCGGCTCGCGCAAGTGGCCCCACTGGGCAGCGCCGGGCATCGAGGTGGTGCGCCTGTCGGCAGGACGAGCCGGCGACGACCCGGCCACCGGCCACCAGGCCCTCGACGACGACGTCCTGACCGGGCGGCTGGCCGAGGAGCTGGCCGCCGCACTGGGCGCCGACCTGCCGAGCCCGGTCGCCGTACGGGTCAGCCGCTGGCCGGACTCCTTCCCCCAGTACCCACCCGGACACCTGCGCCGGATCGAGGCGGTGGAGGACGCCCTGGCCAAGTCGGCGCCGGCGGTGGTGCTCGCCGGCTCCGCCTACCGGGGGGCGGGCATCCCCGCCTGCATCGCCTCGGGGCGGCGGGCCGCCCGCCTGGCGCTCGGCCGGGCCGGCCCCCCCTGAAACGACCGGCCCGGCGGCCCGGCCCTCACCGGCGAGCGCCGGCACCGTGGAGGGCGCCGCCAAAAGGCCCCGGCCAGCGCCCGTCACCGGTCGCGGCGCGTCATCCCTCGCTTGCGCCGTCGACCACCTCGGCGGCCACCTCCGGCACCGCCGGCAGGCCGTCGGTCCGGAACAGCCCGGAGGCGGGCGAACGGTCCCCGAGCACGTGGTCGGCGATCACCATCGCCGCCGCGCTGTAGGTGGATCGCTCACCGGCGGGGAAATGGTCGCCCCCGGGGTGGACGCAACCCGTCCAGTAGGCGCCGTCGCCGTCGCGCAGGTGGGCGGCCCAGCGCCACAGGGCGAGCGCTTCGGCCGCCATCCCGGCGGCGTCGTGGGCCATGGCGCACTCCGCCGTCTCCGCCGCGGTGACCCAGGGGTGGGAGGACACGCAGCGCACCCCCAAGCCCTCCATCACGAACCTTTCCCGTCCGGCCAGCAGCCTGTGCCGGGCTGCCTGGCCCGACACCGCACCGCAGAGCACCGGGTAGTACCAGTCCATGGCGAAGCTGTCCTTGCGCTGGAAGCGATCGGGTCGGCGGGCCACGGCGTGGGCCACCCGGCCGGCAGCCAGCTCCCACCCGGGGTGATGGCGGCCGAGGTGGCGGGCGGCGGCCAGGGCGCAGCGCAGGCTGTGGTGGATCGACGACGACGCGCTGAGCAGTGCGTAGCGGCCCGGCGTGCCGTCGGGACCGAGCGACCACGAGAACTGCCCCCCCGGCCGCTGGAGGCGCACGGCGAAGTCGACCGCCCGCTCCACCACCGGCCACATGCCCGCCAGCGCGGCCTGGTCACCGGTGACCAGGTAGTGCCACCACGCCCCGGTGGCCACGTAGGCGCAGGCGTTGGGGTCGCGCCGCGGCTCCTCCACCCCCTCGGCCAGGTACAGGTAGCACCAGCTGCCGTCGTCGTGCTGGCGGGTCACCAGCCAGGCCAGGGCGGCGTCGGCCTCCTCCCGGCGCCCGCCGGCCAACAGGGCCATGGCCGCCTCGACGTGGTTCCAGGGGTCGGCGTGGCCCCCGGCCCACCACGGGATCATGCCGTTGGCCAGCTGCTGCGAGGCGATCCACGCCGTCGTGTCGGCCACCTGGCGCCGGCTGAGGCCGGTCACGCCCGCTTGCGCAGGTAGAACACCGCGCTCTTGCCCAGCACGGGGTTGAGGATGGCCTCGGGCAGGCGGGTCAGGGGGTGGGCGGCGGTGATGTCCCAGACCAGCACCCGGTGGTAGGCCCGGACCAGGGGATGGGAGTCGTCGTCGACCCCCACGGCGCAGCGCAGCCACCAGAACGGGCTGTGCAGGGCGTGGGCGTGGTGGCTGCGGTACGGCTCCAGCCCGCAGGCCCGCAGGCCGGCCAGGAGGCGGCGCCGGCGGTAGATGCGCACGTGGCCGCCGGGCCGGTCGTGGTACTCGTCGGAGATGGTCCAGCTGACCCTCTCGGGCCACCATCGGGGCACCGTCACCGCCATGGTCCCACCCGGGCGGAGCACCCGGGACAGCTCGGACATGGCGCCGTCGTCGTCGGGTATGTGCTCCAGCACCTCGGCGGCGATGACCCGGTCGAAAGAAGCGGAGGGGAAAGGAAGCCCGCCGGCGCGCCCCAGCGCGACCGCCCCCTTTCCCCCCCTCCTCCTCGTCAGCTCGTCGGAGCTCGTCATGACGGCCATCAGCCCGGCCACGCCGGCGACCTCGGACCTCTCCGAGTCGAGGGCGGTCACCCAGGCACCCCGGCGCAGGGCCTCGTAGGCATGGCGGCCGCCGCCGCAGCCGAGGTCGAGCAGGCGGTCGCCAGGCCGTACCCCGAGGGTGTCGTAGCGGACCGTCAGCAACGGGCCGTCAGCAGCGGGGCCACGTCGCCGCCTGGTCGTCGATCAACCACAGGTAGTGCCGGGCCGTCTCGGCCGCCGCCGCATGCCAGGTGAAGCGGTCCAGCACCCGGGCCCGCCCGGCCCGGCCCAGGCGCCCGGCCAGGGCGGGCTCGGCCAGGACCTCCTCGATCGCCGCGGCCAGGGCGCCGGGGTCCCCGGGCGGCACCGACAGGGCGGCCTGGCCGCTCGGCCCGGTCACCTCGGGCAGGGCGCCCCCGGTGGTGGCCACCAGCGGCACCCCGCACGCCATAGCCTCGACGGCGGGCAGCGAGAAGCCCTCGTAGAGGGACGGGACCACGGCCACCTGGGCCTCGGCGTACAGCTCGACCAGGCGTTGGTCGCTGACGCCGGCGGCCCAGGTGACGGCACCTTCGAGGCCCAGGCGCTCCACCGCCTGGGTGGCCAGGCCGCCGGGCCGGGGGCGCCCGACCACCACCAGGTGGGCGTCGGGGCGCTCGGTTCGCAGCTTGGCCACCGCCTCGAGCAGGTGGACCAGGCCCTTGAGCGGCACGTCGGCGCTGGCGGTGGTCATGATCCGCCCCGGCACCCGGGGCAGCGCCGGCCGGGGCCCGAAGAGGTCGGTGTCGGCACCGATGGGCACCACCACCAGGCGGTCGGGTCGTATACCCATCTGCCCGGCGATGTCGGAGCGCGACGACGCCGACACGGTGACGATGCGGCGGTAGCGCCGGGCAACCTGGTTCTGCATGTCGACGAACCCGTACCAGCGGCGCAGCGACAATCGCCGGCGCCAGTCGGGGGCATGGGCCAGGTCCAAGGCCCGGTCGACGGCAACCGGATGGTGGCAGGTCCCGAGCACGGGGTAGCCGTCGGCCAGGATCCCGAGCAGGCCCCGGCCGAAGCACTGGTTGTCGTGGACGACGTCGAAGAGCCGCCCGCCGCCCCGGGCGGTGCCCGCAGCCAGGGCCCGGCGGGCTCTCCAGCTGAAGGTCAGGGGCTCGGGGAACCCGCCCCCGCACATCACCGCGACCTCGGCCACGTCGATCCAGTCCCGCAGCTCGCCCGGCCGGGGCACCCGGAACGGGTCGGGCTCCCGGTACAGGTCGAGGCTGGGCACGGCCACGAAGTCGACCCCGGCGTCGAGCACCGGCCACGGCTGGCCGGCAAAGACGGTCACCCGGTGGCCCAGCTCCACCAGGTGCCGGGACAGGTAGCGGGTGTAGACCCCCTGGCCGCCCGAGTGCGGGTTCCCCCGGTACACCAGAAGGGCGATCCTGAGCGAGTCGGGGGGACGACGGAGCTCAGGGGCCGGCATGGGGGGCCAACTGTGGCTGGGGCACCGATTCCCGGTCAAGATCCGGTCGCCGAGCCGGGCGCCGGGCCGGTCGCCGGGCCGGTCGCCGGGCCGGGCGCCGGGC
>JBOGGP010000031.1:0-15405 GCA_050744105.1 Acidimicrobiales bacterium | reverse complement strand
GGGGAACTCACACCCCTCACAGCTCTTGCTCCTCACCTCGCTGGTGGCCGACTCAACAGCCAACAGCCCGTCGGCACCGAAAGCGCACCCACGGAAACGTCAGAAGACCCGGTTTTCTCGCCGTTCTCGATGATCTCTACGGGTAAGCCACCGCGCACCAGCAGGGTCGGCTGGATCACGCCGGGCTGTTGGACGAGGAGTCGTTTGACGAAGGTTTGGGCGACGGCTTTGCGGTGGGTGTCTGAGCCGTGCCGGATCATGTCGTCGAGCTCGGCGCGCAACGCGTCGAGGTCTGCCTGCGTCGGCGGGTCGGCTGCTGCGGCGATGGCGGCTTCGGTCAGCTCGTTGTGGCGGGCGCGGAGGGTGCGGGCTCGGTCGCCCAGCTCGCGCACGCGGGGTCCAAACATGTCGTCGCTGACGGTGCCGGACTCGAAGGCGTGGACGTAGCGTTCGATGGCGGCTTCGGTCTTTTTCAGCTCGGCTTTGGTGGCGGCGATCTGGTCTTGGTGCAGTTGGGCGGAGGTGGCGACCTCGTGTGCCTTGACGGCCACGGCGCGTTCGATCAGTTCAGGGTCGGCGTAGATGGCGAGGATGGCGTCGAGGACGGCGGCTTCGATGACGTCGGCGCGCATCCGCTCCCCGGTGCAGGCGTCTTTGCCGTAGCGCTGGCGGGTCCAGCAGGCGTAGTAGCGGTAACGGTGGTCTCGGCCGGCGGCGGCCACTCCGACGTAGTTGCGCCCGCACTTCCCGCAGACGATGAGCCCGGTCAAGAGGTAGTCGGGGTGGGCTTCGCGCATGCGTCGGTCGTAGGCCTCGCCTCGCTCGGCCAAGAGTGCTTGGGCTTTGTCGAAGAGGACGGGGTCGATAAGGGGTTCGCCGTCTTGGTAGGTGACGTCGCGAAAGGACACCTCGCCGAGGTAGCCGCGATTGCGCAGGATGCACAGCACCGCCTGGGAGGAGAACCGCCGGCCGGTGCGGGTCGGCACCTCGTCGGCGTTGAGCTCGGCGGCGATGGTGGCCGCCCCGGCGCGGTCCTTGCCGTAGCGGGTGAAGATCCGCTGGACCACGTGGAAGTCGCGGCGGTCGACGGCGAGGTGCTTGTCGTCGTCGAGGCGCAGCCCGTACGGGATGGTGCCGCCGGGCCATCCGCCCCGGGCCGCCTTTCGTTCCATGCCGGCCACGACGCGGTCGATGATGGTGGCCCGTTCGAACTCGGCGAACACGCCGAGGAGTTGGACAAGCATGCGGCCGGTGGGGGTGGAGGTGTCGATGGGCTCGGTGGCCGAGCGGAAGGCCACCCCGACGTTCTCCAGTTCCTCCAGGAGCCCAACCAGGACCTTGAGCGAGCGGGCGAAGCGGTCGACCCGGTAGACGAGGAGGATGTCGTAGCGGCCGAGGCGGGCGTCGCGCAGCGCTCGGTCCAACGCGGGCCGCTCGGCGTAGGCGCCGGAGAACTGGTCGGTGTAGGTCTTGACGTGCTCCCAACCGGGTTGGCTGGCGATGAACGCGCCGAGGCGGGTCTCCTGGGCGCCCAACGAGAAGGGCTGGTGTTCCTCGTCGGTCGAGATGCGCAGGTAGCAGGCGACCCGGGTGGTCCCGCCCCCGGCCCCGAAGGTGGCCGGGGGCGACGGTGCGGCTCGTCGTTTGCTGGTGGTCATCGGTTCCTCCCTTGCTCCCGGGTCGCTCCGGGAGCGGAGAGGAGACCTCGACGTTGTGGCCGTGTCAAGGCGCCGGCCGGGGGTGTCCCTGCCGCCGTGCCCGGCGTTGTTCGGCGTCGGCCAAGAGGCCGGCGAGGGCCTCGACGGCTCGTTGCTCGTCTTCGGGGGTCATCATCTCGTAGGTGGGTGGGAGGAGTCGGACCTCGCTGGCCGGGTGCCGCCTGGGGGTCCGTGGCGTTTCGACTTTGGGGGTCCGGGTCGTCAATCGCGGCCCTTCCTCCAGGCGACCAAGTCCTCGTGGCCGGTCACGAGCCTGGGGACGCCGCGGGCGCGGGCTTTGCGGACTTGGTCGAGGGCGAAGAACGAGGAGCGGGGGACGAGCCCCTCGCCGCGTAGGCCGCAGAGGAGGGCGACGTTGCGTTCGTAGAGGACGAGCCCGGCCTGTTCGCCGACCCGGGCGAGGGCGCCGGGGAGGTCGATGAGCCGCCCGTCGCGCCACCAGGGCCGTACGGTCATGACCACCATGCCGCCCGGCCGCAGCAGGCCGGCCACGCCGGTGAGCATGACCCGCATGGCGTCGAGCAGTCCGGCGAGGCCGACGTGGGCCAGGTTGGCCGGGTCCTTGGAGTAGCGGTCGTGGCTCTTTCGCACCCCGCCTCCGGGGACGGTCGTGACCTTTCCGTGCAGCGACGGCCCATACGGCGGGCTGGTGAGCACCAGGGCGACCAGACCGCGGGCGGCGGGGTCGACCAGGCTGGCCACGTGGCGGCCGTCGCCGCAGAGGACCTCGCCGTGCCCGCTGGTACCTTGGGCTCGGGCGTGGGCGAGGTTGCCGCGGGCGAGGTCGGCCCAGGACTGTTCGTACTCGACGCCGATGGCGTCGCGGCCGAGATGGACGGCTTCGACGAGGGTGGTGCCGATCCCGCACATGGGGTCGATGACGAGGTCGCCGGGGGCGGTGTAGGTGGTGATGGCCCGGGCGGCGATGGCGGGGGGCATCCGGGCGGGGTGGGTGCCGGACAGCTCGACGTAGCGGCCGGCGCGCTGGGCGCGCGACGGCTGTTGGGCGGTGGGCCAGACCGACAGGGGAAGCTCAGCGGGCACGGGCGGTCTCCTTCGACATGGGGGCCTGGAGGACTTCGATGTCCTCGTGGACGACGAGGTGGGCGGGCTCGCCTCGTTCGTGGGCCTTCCTGAGCTGGAGGGTCTGCCAGAACGAGGGCCGCCCGACGAGCTGGTCGTCGCGGACCGCGGCGTGGAGGGCGACGACGTGTTGGAGGTAGGTGAACCCGGCCGCCTCGGCCAGGGCGACGGTGAGCCCGGCCAGGTCGAGGGTGCGGCCCTTGCGGCGGGTGTTCTTGGTGACCACGGCCAGGATCCCGCCGGGGCGCAGCACGTCGAGGCATGCGGCGTAGATGGCGGCCATGGCCGCCTCGTAGGCGGCACCGCGGGCGTGGCCGAGGTTGGCCTTCTCGCCGGAGTAGTTGCGTTCGGCGACCGAGCACAGGTTGTGGCCCGTCCCCCAGTGCTTGGTCTTGAGGTTGCCGACGTCGCAGGCGTACGGCGGTGAGGTGCAGACCAGGTCGACCCGGCCGGCGTCGGGGCCGAGCAGTTCGGCGAGCTTGGTGGCATCGCCTTGGTGGACCTCGACCAGCTTGCGGGTGTCGGGGTCGAGGACGTGGTCGGCGTTGGCCCGGGCGAGGTCGGCCCAGCGGGCTTCGAGCTCGACCCCGATGGCGCGACGCCCGGCGAGGGCGGCCTCGATCAGGGTGGTGCCGGTGCCGGCCATCGGGTCGACCACCAAGGAGCCGGGCTGGCTGTACTCGACGACGATTTGGCTGGCGAGGTCGGGGAGCATCTTGCCGGGGTGGGCGGCGCAGTCGGGGTGGTAGCGGCCGGCCCGTTGGTACTGGGCGCTGCGCTGTCCGACCGGCCAGACGGCGAGCGGCACCGGGGCGGCCTGCTTCTGGCGGGAGGGCTGGCGGGTGGTGGTGCGGGGGGTGGTGGTCGTGGCCATGGGCGGCCCACGGCCGGGGAAGGCGTGCCACCGGCCAAATAAGGGTCGAGGGTCCGTTTCCGGACACCACTTTTTTCTCGGGGTCGCCTTGAGGTCGCCGCCGAGGTGGAGGTAGCTCCTCCAGACGCAAGCACCACCAACGAAAGGAGCAGGTCATGACCACCCCCACCCCCACCAAGCAAACTCCCGACACTGTCGCCGCGGCGCTTGTCGCCCAGCCCGGGGCCACCGCCGCCGAGCTGGCCGAGGCGGCCGGGATCGGCCGGTCGACCGCGGCCAAGGCGCTGGCCGCCATGGAGCAGGAGGGGACCGCCCGACGGGCCACGGGTGGCCGCGACGGCGGACGGCGGCTACCCGACCGCTGGCACCCCGTCGGCAGCACCGCCGGCCCCGACCCCTCCGGCGAGGAGAGCGAGGACCCGGAGCCGGTCGAGCTGGACGGCGCGGCGGTGTCGGGGCAGGGCGACGGTGCGCGGACCGAACCCGTCGAAGCGGGGGGCGACCGCTTGGGCAAGGGGGCGCTGCGCTCCCTGGTCCTCGACTACCTGGGCGCCCACGCCGGCCCGGACGGGCTCGGGCCGACGGCGGTCGCCAAGGGGCTCGGGGGGAGATCGTCGGGTGCGGTGGGCAACGCCCTCCAGCGTCTGGAAGCCGACGGCGCGGTCCGGCTCGTCACCGAGGCACCCCGCCGGTACGTCACGGTCGGCTGAACACACCCGGCTGCGAGGCGGCGACGGCCAGCCGGCCAGCCGGTGCGGTGCCGACCGCCGTAGCCTCGGGCGGTGGACCCCGACCGAGGTGCGGAGCGCCCAGACGTGGCCGCCGGGTCGCCGCCGCACGGGTTCGCCGACACGGCCGAGACCCGCCGCCTGCTGCGCTCCCGCCCACCCGAGCGTGCGCTGTCGTGGGCGGCCCGCCAGCTCGGCGCCCCGATCGTGTCGGCCCGGGCGCTGTGCGGTGGCATGTCCTCGGCCGTCCACCAGCTCACGGTGGCCGGCACCGACGCAGGACCTGGGCGCTCGGTGGTGGTGCTACGCCGCTACGTGCGTCCCGAGCTCAACGCCGAGGAGCCCGACCTGGCGGAGCGCGAGGCCCGAGCCCTGCAGGTCGCCGCGGGGATCGCCCTGGCCACCCCCGAGCTGCTCGCCGTCGACCCCAACGGGGCCGACGCCGGGGTGCCGTCGGTGCTCATGTCTTGCCTTTCGGGTCGGGTCGACTGGCGGCCGGCCGAGCTGGAGCGATGGTTGGGCCGGCTGGCCGAGCTGCTGCCGCCCATCCACGGCGTCGACCTTCCCCCGCCCGGGGTGCTCCCCGCCTACACCCCCTACCGCCCCGACAGCGACGCCCCGCCCGCCTTGTCGAGCGGCCCGCGGGTGTGGGAGCGGGCGGTCGAGCTGGCCCATGGCCCACCCCCCGACGACAGACCCGTCGTCGTGCACCGGGACTTCCATCCCGGCAACGTGCTGTGGCGGCGGGGGAAGGTGTCCGGTCTGGTCGACTGGCAGGCCGCCTCGGTTGGACCGGGTTCGGTCGACGTCGGCCACTGCCGGGTCAACCTGTTGCGCTTCGGGCTCGACGCCGCCGAAGCATTCACCCGCCACCGGGAGCGCCTCACCGGGCCGACCTATGACCCGTGGGCTGACGTCGTCGCCGTCGTCGGGTTCCTCGACGGCCTGCGCGACGACCCCGGAACCGACGCCCACCTCTTCGAGACGCTCCTGGCGCGGGCGACCGTCGACCTCGACCGACCGTGACGGCTCGGGCGCCTACTGCACGCCTGTAGTAGCAGCTACTGCACTGCTGTAGTAGCGGCCCGGGGACTCGGTCTCGACCCCGGCTGGGGGGCTCGCCCAAGAAAATCTCGCCCGGCAACGCTTGGCGTAGAAGCGCGAGTCCCCACAGAGCGGTTCGCGGCGTGCAGTAACTCTCACCTGCGCTGACGCGAGTCAGCTTGCGCTTCTCCGCCCTTGCTACTGCACGCGTGCAGTAGCCGGCCGGCCGGGTTGTGGGGGCGGATTTGTAGCAAACGTGCGGTAGCGCCTCGGGCGCGATGGCGGCTCCACCGAGCGAGGGAGCCCGCCATGTCCCATCTGTCCGAGAGCCCGTTCGACACCTTGGAGGACGCCTTCGAGGTGTTGTGCGCCGAGCCGCGCCCGCTCGCCTTGGCGGCCGGGGTGGTGGCCGGGTCGCCGGCCCGGAGCCTGCCATTGACCGAGTTGCGGGCGGTGCTGTTGCACCCGTCGACCGGCTACCGGGTCCGCAACCAGGCGATCGCCGTGCTGTTGGACCGGGCTCGGGCCGAGGGGGGCCGGTGGACGGTCGGGTTGGCCGGGGTGTTGATCTTCGGGCTGCGCCGGGCCACCTCCGGTCTGTGCGATGTGTGCCCGCACAAGGCGGCTGATATCGAGGCCGAGGCGTTGGCCGGCCTGGTTGAGGGGATCGCCAAGACCGACCCCGGCCGGGACCGGTTGGCGGCCCGTCTGATCTGGCTGGCCCGCAACCGGGCCAAGGGGCTGGTGGCCAAAGAGCTGTCCGAGGTGGGCCGCCCCGGACGGCACCTGTGCTCGGAGGTCCCGGCCCGCCCCTACGGCCATCCCGACTTGGTGCTCGTGGAGGCGGTGGCCGAGGGGGTGATCGAGGCCGGCGACGCGGCGCTGATCGGCGACACCCGCCTGGGCGGGATGAGCCTGGCCGAGGCCGCCTCGCTCATGGGCTTGGCACCCGACTCGGTCCGTCACCGTCGCAGAAGGGCCGAGGCTCGGGTGGTGGCCTGGCTGGGCGGGCCGCCGATGCCCCGCGTCGCCGATCCCCGTCCCCGTCGGCCTGACGAGGGCGCGCACGCGTCGGCGGAAAGTTCTTCAAGTTCTGGTGTCCGGTTTCGGGCCTCGACCCCTTATTTGGGCGGTGAGGGTCGGCCCCGCAACAAGCGGGCCAGCGACCGGCGGCCGGCGGCGTGCCAACCGCCAACCGACGCCAGGAGGTGAGCAGTGCCCTTTCCGGTTCCCCCGCCCGAGCTGGGCCGACCCCAGCTCTCCCATCCCCGATTCGAGGAGGCCGCCACGACCGATCCCATCCCATCCCCCCGGCCGTCCTCACTCACCCGACCGTCTCAAGTCTCCCGGTCCCAGCGGCTGGCCCGCCTGAGCCGTCGGGTGGCGGCGGTTGCCCTGCCCGCCGCGGCGGTGGCCGCGGTGCTGCTGGTGGCGGTCGCCCCGCCCGCCTTCGCCGCGACGGGCGGCGCGGCGACGAGCCTCAACTCGGTCATCGACAACTTGCGGAACTGGCTGGTCGGCATCCTGGCCGCGGTCGCCACCTTGTTCCTGACGGTGGGCGGCCTGCGCTACCTGACCGCCGGCGGCGATCCGGGCCAGGTGGAGAAGGCCAAGACCGCGCTCAAGTCGGCGGCCATCGGGTACGCCCTGGCCGCCCTGGCCCCGCTGCTGGTGTCGATCCTGGCCTCGCTGTTCTGATGTCCCGCCCTGGTCTCTTCGCGTTCGCCCGCCGGCATCGCCTGGCCGTGGCGGTGGTGGCCGCCCCGATCGCGTTCGCCGTGTTCGGCCTGTTCGCCCATCCCGCCTCGGCCAGCGCCGAGCATCCTCGGGCGGTCACCGCCGTCCTGACGTCGTCGACGGGCGGGAGCTCGACCGCCAACGGCAACGGTGGCACTCCGGCGCCGATCCAGGTCGGCCCGACCCCGACGGGGACGCCGGGGGTGCCGGCGTCGGGGAGCGGGGGCAGTGTGTCAGGCGGCAGCAATCCCTCTCCGGGGTTTTTCGACATCCCGGGCCAGATCGAAGCGGCCCTCGATGGCTGGTTCCGAGATGTGGTCACCAGCGCGCTGAACCCGGTGCTGGACGTGATGGGCCACACCCTGCTCGCCACCCCCGATGTCACCGACCAGTCCCGGGTGGGCCAGCTGTGGGAGATGTCGGTGGGGATCGCCGATGCCTGCCTGGTGCTGTTCATCTTGGTGGGCGGGGCGATCGTGATGGGGCATGAGACGGTGCAGACCCGCACCGCCATAAAGGACGTCCTGCCTCGCGTCGTGGTCGCCGCGGTGGCCGTGAACGCCAGCCTGTCGGTGGCTGGCCTGGCTATCTCGACCGCGGACTCGTTCTCCCAGGCTCTGCTCGGCCAGGGTGTCGACCCCACCCAGGCGGCCACCGCGCTGCGCCAACTGGTGCTCGGCTCGCTCGGCTCGGGCGGCATCTTCCTCGTGCTGTTGGGCGCGGTGGTGGCCGTGCTGGCCGTCGTGCTTTTGGCCACCTATGTGATCCGCCTGGCGTTGGTGATCCTGCTGGTGGTGGCCGCCCCGCTGGCGTTGGTGTGCCATGCCCTGCCCCAGACCGAGGGGCTGGCCCGGCTGTGGTGGCGGGGTTTCATCGGAACGCTCCTGGTGCAGGTGTCCCAGTCGCTGGTGCTCATCTGCGCCCTGCGGATCTTCTTGGTCTCGGGTGGCCCGGCCAACTTGGGGATCGCCTCGTCGGGCGGGCTGGTCGACTTGTTGGTCTCCGCGTGTTTGTGCTGGGTGCTGGTCAAGATCCCGACCTGGGTGGGCCGCACGGTGTTCTCCGGCTCACGCCGCCGCGGTGGCGGTGGGCGGAGCGTGGTGCGCGACCTGGTGGTCTACAAGGGCATCAAGGCCCTGGCCGCGGGGATCGGACTGTGACCGCCGCCGCCGAGCAGGGGTCCGGGCGGGTGCGTATCCCCGCCGACGTGGGACGCCCCGACAGGCTTTTGGCTGGGCTCACCGCCCGCCAGCTCGCCATCTTGGCCGTTGCCGGTGTCGCCTTGTGGGCCGCCTACCTGGCCACCCGCCATCTGGTCCCGGTGGCCGGGTTCGCCGCGGTAGCCGTTCCGGTCGGCGCGGTGGCGACGTTGCTGGCGGTGGGCCGGGTGGAGGGTCAGCCGGCCGACCGGCTGGTGGTGGCCGCCTGGCGGCAACTGCGCTCCCCGCGCCGGCTGGTGCCCGCCCCCGCTGGCGTCCCGGCCACCCCGGGATGGGTGGCCACTACTCCCTCTCCGCTGCCGGCCCCGCTGCGCCTCCCCCTCCAAAGGATCGACGGTGACGGGGTGATCGACCTCGGCGCCGACGGGCTGGCGGTGCTCTGCCGGGCCAGCTCGGTCACCTTCAGCCTGCGCACCCCGGCCGAGCAAGAGGCGCTGGTGGCCGGCTTCGCCCGCTGGTGCAACTCGTTGAGCGAGCCGGCCCAAGTGGTGGTCCGGGCCGAGCCGGTCGATCTGGCCCCGATGATCGGCCAGGTGCTCGACGCCGCGCCGGGCCTGCCCCACCCCGGCCTGGAAGCCGCGGCCAGAGAGCACGCCCGCTTCCTGGCCGACCTGGCCGCCCGGCGCACGCTGTTGCGCCGGGAGGTGCTGGTCGTGCTCCGCCAACCCGCCTCCTCCGACAGCACCGGGGGCCGGGACCGGCTCCGGCGCCGGGCCGAGGAGGCCGTCGGCGCTCTCGCCGCGGCCGGGGTCACCCTCACCGTGCTCGACGGCCCCGCGGCCACCGGCTGCCTGTGGCGGGCCGTCGACCCGGCCAGCCCGCCCCGACCCTTGGGCACCGCCGCCCCCGGCGAGACCATCACAGGTCAACCTGCTTACGGCCAGGTCGCCGCCGGCATCGTGACGGGGGAGGGACGGTGAGCCGGGTCGGCCGCCGGCTGGTCGGCCAGCTGATCGGCACAGCGCCGTCGCGCCCGGCCGCCAGCTTCGGTCCCGACGCCGTCGAGGTCCGGCCCAGGGCGCTGCGTCTGGGTGGCGAGTGGTGCCGGACCTTCACCGTTACCGGCTACCCCCGCGAGGTCGGCCGGGGCTGGCTGGAACCGCTGTCCACCCACCCTGGACGTCTCGACGTCGCCGTCCACATCGTCCCCGTCCCGCCCGCCATCGCCGCGGACCGGTTGCGCCGCCAGCTGGCCCGCCTCGAATCGGGACGCCGGGCCGACGCCGCCAAGGGACGCCTGGCCGACCCCGAGGTGGAGGTGGCCGCCAGCGACGCCCGCGAGCTGTCCCACGGCCTGGCCCGGGGCGAGCAGAAGCTGTTCGAGGTCGCCCTCACCCTCACCGTGCATGCCGGCAGCGAAAAAGCGTTGGACGCCGAGTGCAGCCGGGTGCGGGGCTTGTGCTCCTCGCTGCTCCTCGACGCCCAGCCGGCCACCTGGCGCAGCTTGCAGGGCTGGGTCAGCACCCTCCCCCTCGCCGTCGATGACCTCGGGGTGCGGCGCAGCTTCGACAACGCCGCCCTGGCCGCCGCCTACCCGTTCGCCCTGGGCGAGCTCGGGGCCACCAGCGGCGTCCTGTACGGCACGGCGGCCAAAGGCGGCGGGCTGGTGTGCTGGGACCGCTGGGCGGCCGACAACTACAACTCGGTCATCCTGGCCCGAAGCGGGGCCGGCAAGTCCTATCTCGCCAAGCTCGAAGCTCTCCGCAGCCTCTACTCCGGCGTCGAGGTGGCCGTGATCGACCCCGAGGACGAGTACCGGCGCCTGGCCGAAACCGTCGGCGGCGCCTATGTCCACTTGGGCACCCCCGGCGTGCGGGTCAACCCCTTCGACCTCGCCCCCGGAGCCGACCCGCTCACCCGCCAGGCCCTGTTCGTCCACACCCTGATCGCCGTGCTGCTCGGCGAGCCGGTCGGCCCCGAGGCCAAGCCCGCGCTGGACCGGGCCATCCTGGCCGCCTACGCATCGGTCGGGATCACCACCGACCCCCGCACCCACGCCCGGCCCGCCCCGGTCCTCGCCGACCTGGCCGCAGCCCTCGACGCTGACACCACCGACCCGGTGGCCCGGGGCCTGGCCGCCCGGCTGGCGCCGTTCACTACCGGCAGCCACCGGGGGCTGTTCGACGGGCCGACCACCACCCGCCCCGACGGGCATCTGGTCGTGTTCAGCCTGCGCGACCTGCCCGACGAGCTGCGCGCCGCGGGCACGCTGCTCACCCTCGACGCCGTCTGGCGCCGGGTCGCCGACCCCGCCCGACGCCGCCGGCGCCTGGTGATCGTGGACGAGGCGTGGCTGCTCATGCGCGACCCCGAGGGCGCCAAGTTCCTCTACCGGGCGGCCAAAGCGGCCCGCAAGCACTGGTGCGGCCTCGCCGTCGTCACCCAGGACGCCGCCGACCTGCTCGGCTCGCCGCTCGGGATGGCCGTGGTCGCCAACGCCGCCACCCAGATCCTGCTCCGCCAAGCCCCCCAAGCCATCGACGCCCTGGCCGACGCGTTCCGACTCTCCCAAGGCGAAAGGGCCTACCTGCTCGGTGCCGCCCAGGGCGACGGCCTCCTGGCATCCGGGGCCGACCGGGTCGCCTTCCACGTGCTTGCCAGCCCGGCCGAGCACCACGTCGTCACCAGCAACCCCACCGACCTGGCCGACCTGGCCGAGCTGCCCGACCTGTGACCCCTGCCCGGCGCGGCCGCCGAGCGCCACCCGCCATCGCACTGACCATCAAAGGCACAACTGACCCATCAAAGGCACCGAGGAGGGCATGCCAACCACCACCCCACTTACACAGTCTCCGACCCCGGCCCCGTCCGGCGTGTTCGGCCGCTACCTGCTCCACCCTGGCGCCACCACCAGCCGCCTGCTGCACGAGATCGGCCACGTCCTCGCCGTGCTCGGCGCCCACCTCGGCCCGCCTGTCGCCGCGGTGCTGCTCATGGTGGTCGTGGCGGTGGCGGTGTCCCGGCGGCGGGCCGCGGCGGCCATGGCCTCCGGGGCGCGCCAGGTGAACGTGCTCGCCCCGCCCGAGGTCGACCCCGACGGCGCCGCCGTGCTGTGGTCCAACCTGGTCGCCCTCTTGCGCCCGGCGTGGCGGCGCGCCACGGGCGGCCAACCCCATCTCGGTTTCGAGGTCACCGCCGGACCGGACGGCCTCGGCGTCGGCCTGTGGGTGCCCGCCTGCGTGCCCCCCGGCCTGGTCGAGCGGGCGGTGGAGGCGGTCTGGCCCGGCGCCCAAACCACCACCGCGCCGGCCGTCCCGCCGCTGCCCGCGGGGGTGGCGGCCACCGGGGGCGAGTTGCGCCTGGCCGCCGGGGACCACTATCCCTTGAAGACCGACCATCGGGTCGACCCGCTCCGCCCGCTGCTCGGCGCCCTGTCCGGCCTCGGCGAGCACGAGCGGGCCTGCGTGCAGGTCCTGGCCCGCCCGGTTACCGGCCGGCACCTCCGCACCCTGTCCAAGGCCGCCGTGCAGCGCCGCAACGGCCGGCCGACCAACCGGATCGGACGGCTCCTCGACCTGGCCACCCCCGGCGGCAGCGGGCCGGGCGCCCAGCGGGCCGACGTCGACCCGGCCCGCGGCCCGGACGTGGCCGCCATCTTGGACAAGGCCGCCCAGCCGTGCTGGGCCGTCACCATCCGCTACGCGGTGACCACCGACCAGGCCGGCCCGGCCGCCAAAGCCGCGCTGCGGGGCCGGGCGCACGCCGTCGCCTCCGCCTTCGCCGTCTACGCCGGCCGCAACCACCTCGACCGCCACCGGCTCCATCACCCGGCCCAGACCCTGGCCGCCCGCCGTCTCGGGCGGGGCAACCTCGTGTCGGTGGGCGAGCTGGCCGCCCTGGCCCACCTGCCCACCGACGTGACCGTGGCCGGCCTGGCCCGGGCCGGCGCCAAAGCCGTCGCCCCACCACCCGCCGTCGCCCAACTCACCCGCCCCACCACCAACGACTTCCCGGGGGCAACAACGGTCGGCGCAGGCGGGGAACCCGGCCGCCTGAAGGTCCTGGGCGACGCCGAGTCCGCCAGCCGCCGGCCCGTCGCCCTGGCCCCGGCCGATGCCCGCCACCACCTCCACGTCATGGGGGCCACGGGGTCGGGGAAGTCCACGCTGCTCACCAACCTCATCCTGGGCGACATCGAAGCCGGCCGCGGCGCAGTCGTGATCGACCCCAAAGGCGACCTGGTCACCGACCTGTGCGACCGGCTCCCCGTCGGCGCCGAAGCCCGCACCGTGCTCATCGACCCGGCCGAACGCGACGCCCCACCGGTCTTGAACGTGCTGGCCGGCCCCGACCCCGACCTGGTGGTCGACAACCTGGTCGGGATCTTCCGCAACATCTTCGCCGCCTACTGGGGGCCGCGCACCGACGACGTGCTCCGCGCCGCCTGCCTCACCCTGCGCCGCACCACCACCCCCGAGCACCCCGCCTCGCTGGCCGACGTGCCCCGCCTGCTGGCCGACGAGGCGTTCCGTGCCCCCAAAGTCGCCACCGTGGCCGGCGACACGGTCGGCCTCGGCGGGTTCTGGCGCTGGTACGACGGGCTCGGCACCGCCGCCCAAAGCCAAGTCGTCGGCCCCCTCATGAACAAGCTCCGAGCCTTCCTTTTGCGCGACTTCGCCCGCCAAGTCGTCGGCCGACCGCACTCCAGCATCGACATGTCACAGATCCTCGACGGCGGCGTCCTGCTGGCCCGGCTCCCCAAAGGCCTCCTCGGCGACGACACCTCCCGCCTCCTCGGCAGCTTCGTGGTGGCCGCCGTCTGGCAGGCCGCCACCCACCGCGCCCGCCTCGGCCAGGCCGCCCGGGTCGACTCCGCCCTGTACGTGGACGAGTGCCAGAACTTCTTGAACCTGCCCCGCAGCTTCGAGGAGCTGCTGGCCGAAGCCCGCGGCTACCGCCTCTCCCTCGTCCTCGCCCACCAGCACCTGGCCCAGCTGCCCCGGGAACTGCGCGACGCGGTGTCGGCCAACGCCCGCACCAAGGTGTGGTTCTCCATGAGCCCCGAGGACGCCCACGCTCTCGGCCGCCACGTCGCCCCCGAAGTCTCCGAACACGACCTGGCCCACCTCGGCGCCTACCAAGCCGCCGCCCGCCTCGTCGTCAACGGCCAAGAGACCCCCGCCTGCACCCTGCGCACCCGGCCCGCCCCACCCGCCGTCCCGGGCCGGGCCGAGGGGGTGGCCGCCGCCGCCCGGGCCGCCTACGGCCGACCCGTCGAGCCTTCCGGCGACCGTCTCCATGTCGACACCGCCCCCGAGGCCATGACCCTCCACCCCAGCCCACCCCGGCAGCGGACAGATGCGGTGGAGGGATGGTGACCCCCCACCGCCCCAGCGGGGTGCGTGTCAGGTCGGGAGCGGATCAGTGGTCGTCTCACTGGTCGGATCAGGGGTCGTCTGTGGGGTCGCGCTCTCATACGACCCCCCACCCGGCCACCAACCTGCACGTCAGGCCCGGTGGAGGGGGGTCGTCAGCGAGGGCCGACAAAGGGGGGAGAGGGGCAGGTCTGTCGAAATGAGGAAGGAAGGATCGCAAGGCGAAGGTCGGATCGGTCCGCTACGAGCGGGCGGTCGGGACGATCCGCTCTACGAGCTGGCCGGTCGGCTCACCGAACGGGACCGGACCATCTGCCGTCTGCTGTTCGACCATCGGGTCCTCACCACCGCACAGATCACCGACATCGGCTTCGACTCGGCCCGCAAAGCCCAAGCACGCCTCTCCGTGCTCCATGCCCATGGAGTGGTGGACCGCTTCCGCTTCCGCTCCTGGTCGGGCACCAGCCCCTACCACTTCACCCTCGGTCCGGCCGGCGCCGCGGTCATCGCCGCCGAACGCGAGGTGACCGTGGCCGACCTCGGCTGGCACAAACAGACCGCCACCGCGCTCGCCACCAACCGCCAGCTGACCCACCTCGTCGGCTGCAACGGCGTCCTCACCCGGCTCATCCGCACCGCCCGCACCCGGCCCGGCTGCCAGCTGGCCGAATGGTGGTCGGCCCGGCGCTGCGCCGCGGTGTGGGGAGAGATCGTCCGCCCCGACGCCTACGCCGTCTGGGCCGAAGGCGACACCCGCCTCCCGTTCTGCCTCGAGTACGACACCGGCACCGAAACCCTCCGCCGCCTCGCCGCCAAGCTCGACGGCTACGCCCGCCTGGCCCAGGCCGTCGGACATGCCACCTGGGTCCTCTTCGCCTTCCCCTCGCCCGGCCGCCACACCGCCGCCCGACGCGTCCTCGCCCACCCCCACGTCCCTGTCGCCACCGCCGTCCTCGGCGCCCGGTCGGCCCCGGACGGCCCCTGGTGGCAAGCCGTCGGTGACCACCGCCCACCGGGCCGGCTGGCCGACCTCGGCCACCCCAGCCGCATCCTCGGGGCCGCCACCAACCGCCCGTGACCGCCAGCCAGGGCAGTCTCGGCCGCCAGGTCGCCCTCGGCGCCGCCACCCTCGTCGGCTTGGCCGTCCTCTGCGCCGGGGCGGCCGGCGCCGGGATCGCCTCCATCTTCGGCGGTGGCAGCCCGCCGTCGGCCAGCGCCACCGGCACCATCCCCGCCGCCATGCTCACCCTCTACCAACAAGCCGCCCTCACCTGCCCGGGGCTCCCGTGGACCGTCCTCGCCGCCATCGGCACCGTCGAATCGAACAACGACCAGTCCACTCTCCCCGGCGTCCACTCCGGCCTCAATGCCGCCGGGCTGGCCGCCGGGCCGATGCAGTTCGAACCGGCCACCTTCGCCGCCTACGACACCCCCACCCCGCCCGGCGGCGTCCACCCGCCCGACATCTACGATCCCGTCGACGCCGTCTATGCGGCAGCCCGGATGCTGTGCGCCAACGGGGCGGAGGGCGACGCCGATCTCGACGGTGCCCTCTACGACTATTATGCCGGCTCCCTCGTTATGCCGACCTGGGGCCGGAACCCCTTGTGGTTGCTGGGGTTTCGGCTCGGTGAGGTCGGCATAACGCGGCGACTGACGGTGCTCGGGTGAGCGGGCTTCGAGCGG
>JBOGGP010000030.1:0-15428 GCA_050744105.1 Acidimicrobiales bacterium | reverse complement strand
CGGCTGGCCTCCCCGGCGCGGCTGGCCTCCCCGGCGCGGCTGGCCTCCCCGGCGCGGCTGGCCTCCCCGGCGCGGCTGGCCTCCCCGGCGCGGCTGGCCTCCCCGGAGGGGCTGGTGTCGCCGTTGGAGCCGTCGTAGGGGTGAACGGTCAACAACGGGGCCCCGGTAGGCACGTAGTCCCCTACCCGGGGTACCAACGCCACGACCACCCCGGCGTCGAGGGCGAAGGCGGCGATGGCCTTCTCGTTGACCGAGACGAGCACGCCGCCGCGGGGGGACGTCACTGTTCGTCTGACCGGGCCAAGGGGTCCGGGAGGCCTCGGGGGGGGGCTGGTCGGCGGGATAGCGCCGTGCCAGCAAAGCCGTTGACTCGTTGCCGATGGCGACCACGATGGTAGCCACCCGCAGCATGTTGGCCATGTGGGCGATGTAGACGACGAAGAGCCCGACGCTGGCCAGCACGAACATGAAGGCCACGGTCACTGCTACCTGGGGCACGAACGCCCCGTGCCCGACCGAGCCCCGCACTGCCCGCTGCACCACCATCGCGTACACGAAGGTGGCAACGAAGGTGCCAAGGGAAAACTGGATCAGCCGGTCGCGAACGAAGGTTCGCAGCACCCGTGACGACAACTGCCCGCTGGTGAGCTGCAAGGCCACGATGGTGATGGAGAACACCAGGCCGGTAAAGGAGATCATGGCCTGGGTGATCGACGACAAGAAGCTGCGGGCCCCCGACGGGGGCCCTGGGTACAGGTAGAAGGCGTGAAAAGTACCCAGGCGCTGGTCGAGGATCACCAGGACGACGGCCAGGGCGATCGACCCGGCCACGCAGGCCGCAGGGATGGCCCAGAACGTGGAGCGCAGCTGGTCGCGCAGCCGTGACGCGGAGACCATGCCCGTCGGGCCTACCTAGCCCGCTCGGCAGCGCCGGAGGGCGGGCGCTCCCGGCCGGTCACGACCCCGGGCCAGCGGCGCCGGCCAACGCCTCCTGGACGAGGGGGGCCTGGTTGTCCTGGGCACACCGCACGATCGTCAGCGCGCCCTGGGCTTCGTACAGCAGGTACTCGACGTCGGCGACGTCGAAGACTCCGTGCTCACGGAGATGGGAGAAGACGTCGTAGCGCGTCAGACCGCAGTGTCGTAGCTGGACGTGGCAGAGCTCGCCATGGGCGACCAGGACGCGGACCTGATGGTCGAAAAGCCTGCGCATGGAGGAATGCAGTCGCAGAATGCTGGACAGGCGGTGCATGACGATTAGCGCGACTAGGGCAACGGCTCCGGTGACGAGCGAGGAGGTGGAGGCGACAGAGGTCCGTCCGACTACCGCGCCGATGGCGACGCCGGTGACGAAGTCGGTGATCGTCCACTGGGCGAGGGTGCGCCGCTGGCCGACCCGCAGGCCGAGCACGGCCACCAGGTACATGAGCGCCGCTTTCCCGGCCACCGTGGCCAGCTGTTGCCAGTTACCGACAATCCAGTCCATGCCTGAGGTTCCTCATCTCTAGATCTCTAGGGTTAGGGCCGAGGTCACCGACGATCGAGGTTCCTCGCCATCGGGGTGTTGCGCCGCGTGGGCGTGCCGGACGGCACCCTGATCGACCGACATTCTGCCTGCGCCGGAGTCCATCGACGGCCAGATCCCCCGAAGCCGACCCTCTGGGGAAGGACCCGCTGGGTCGAGCAAGCTCGGGTAGCCAGGGCACGGGCAGTGTTGCCCCCCGACCGCGTTGGGTATCAGCTACCGACAAGCCGGTGTCCCGGTCGGCCGCCCAGTGGCCTGGCATGCACCCCAACAAGGAGACAGTGATGGCCCGAGTTGCCGTGGTTACTGGAGCATCGGCCGGGGTGGGCAGGGCGACAGCCCGGGCGTTCGCCGAGCGCGGCTTCGACGTGGTCCTCCTGGCCAGGGGCCAGGCCGGCTTGGATGCGGCTGCCAAGGAGGTGCAAGGGGCCGGCACCCGAGCCTTGGCCATCTGCACCGATGTCTCCAGCTTCGACGAAGTCGAGCGGGCCGCCTCGCGGGCCGAGGAGGAGATGGGGCCGATCGATGTCTGGGTCAACGACGCCATGACGACGGTTTTCGCGCCATCGTGGGAGGTCAAGCCGGCCGACTTCCAGCGGGCTGTGGAGGTGACGTTCCTCGGGCAGGTGTGGGGTACGAAGGCGGCATTGGCGCGGATGCGGCCCCGGGATCAGGGTACGATCGTCAACGTCGGCTCGGCGTTGGCCTTCATCGGGATCCCGTTGCAGTCGGCCTACTGCTCGTCGAAGTTTGCCTGCCGGGGCTTCTTCGAGTCGACGCGGGCCGAGCTGATCCACGAGGGCAGCCACGTGCGGATGAGCATGGTTCACCTGCCCGCGGTAAACACGCCCCAGTTCGACTGGTGCGAGACAGCCATGCCCGATCATCCGATGCCGGTCCCGCCCATCTACCAGCCGGAAGTCCCGGCCCGGTTCATCGTGGCCGCTGCTCTCGACGGCCGGCGGGACAAGGTGATCGGGTCGTGGAACAAGATGCTGGTGGTGGCGGCCCGGTTGGTCCCCGGGCTCGGCAACCAGTACGCGGCGATCGGTGCATGGGAGTCCCAGCTGACCGGTGATGGATTGAGCCCGGACCGGCCGGTCAACCTCTACGAGCCGGCCGACGCCCAGGTCGATCACGGTGCCCACGGGTCATTCGACAGCAAGGCCGGGGGCTTCATGGACCCCAGCTTCTTGAAGACGCTGCCCAAGACGGCCAAGACGTTGTACCGGGCGGCGGCGGCGACGGCCCGGGACAAGAAGCGGGTCCATGACAACAAGGCGCGTATTGACTGACCAACACCCCAATGGGGGGAGGGCTGCCCGTACTCTGGACCACTATTGCCGTACTCTGGACCACTATTGTGCACCAAGGTACGGCTAAGGGGTACCGTAGTGCACAACAAGCATCCTGGGTGGCTGGGAGTGCTCGCTGAGCCGCGTGCTCAGCGTGAAGCCCGGGGCCGCGTCCGCCGGCGGCGCCGGCGGCCTTCCTCGGCACCAGCCGGTGCCTCGCGCCGGGGGGTGGCAGGGGCCGCGACGGTGCGAGCAGCGGGGGGACGGGGGGCACCGGTGACGTTGGCCAGGGCCGGGGGCCGGGAGTCCGAGACGGCACCGAGGGGCAGGGCCAGGTCCTCGAGGGAGCGGCCCTCGGCGTCGATCCCGATAAGGGCCTCGATCATCCCGCCGGCGATCATCACCGCCGCCCCCACCAGGTAGCCGATGACCAGTTTGAAGTGATCCTTGCCGTTGCCGATCAGGTGGCCGTAGAACCACGGCCCGAAGGCCCCGAAGGACTGGGCTATGGCAAAGAACACGGCGATGGCCTTGGCCCGCACCTCGACCGGGAAGATCTCGCTGACGGTGAGATAGGCGGCGCTGGCCCCCGCCGAGGCAAAGAAGAAGATGACGCACCAGCAGATGGTCTGGGTCACCGCATCGAGCGCACCTGCCTCGAACAGGAAGGCGGTCACGGCGAGCAGCAGGCCCGACAGGAGGTAGGTGCCGGCGATCATCCTGCGCCGGCCGACGGTGTCGAAGAGGTGCCCGATCAGCAGGGGGCCGGCCAGGTTGCCGGCGGCGAAGACCATGAAGTAGTAGGCCGTCGAACCGCTGGGGACCCCGTAGATCTTGGTGAGCACGAGCGAGTAGGTGAAGAAGATGGCGTTGTATAGGAAGGACTGGGTGACCATCAGGGCGGCGCCCAGGATCGATCGCCTCGGGTAGGTGCTGAACAACGTGCGGGCCAGGGCGACGAAGCCGATCTGGGGGGCCCGGCTGACCGCGATGGCCTTCGACTCGTCCACGTCGTCGAGGGTGCCGCCGGTGGCGGCGACCCGTCGCTCGATCTGGGCCACCGCCGCACCCGCCTCCTCGGCACGGCCGTTCATGAGCAGCCAACGGGGGCTCTCGGGAAGGTTGCGGCGGACGAAGATCACCAGGAACCCGAGTGCGGGCCCGACCAGGAAGGCGACGCGCCACGAGTAGCTGACGGGCAGGTTGTGGACCACCACCAGGCTTACGACGGTTGCCAGTAGGGCACCCCCCCAGTAGGTCCCGTTGACGGCGACGTCGACCCGGCCCCGGTAGCGGGCTGGGATCAGCTCGTCGATGGCCGAGTTGATGGCGGCGTACTCGCCACCAATTCCGGCGCCGGCGACGAACCGGCACAGGTACAAGAAGTAGACCCAACCCTGCCCCCGACCGAGGGTGAGCGCGGTCATTGCCCCCCCGGCCAGGTAGACCCCCAGGGTGACGACGAACAGGTTGCGCCGTCCCCAGCTGTCGGACAGCCGGCCGAAGAACAACGCCCCGCCGACCTCGCCCAGCAGGTAGACCGTGCCCACGGCGAAGCTCACGCCGGCCGACGACAGGTGGAGCGAGTGGGGGCTGGAGATCAGGCTGGTCGAACTGCTGGCGATGGTGATCTCGAGGCCGTCGAGCACCCAGGCCACCCCCAGGGCCATGACCAACCGGGTGTGGAATCTCGACCAACCAAGCCGGTCGATCCGGGCCGGTACCAGGCTTCGGACCATGGCGCCAGGGGATCCCGGGCTTTCCAGAACGGTCATTTCACTCGATCCCCCTTGGCACTGCCGAGGCGACTGGGAACTCGCATGTACCCTTTTCGGCTCCCGCCCATACGGGTAACCAGCAGGGCGACTCCGTAGCCGGTGGCGGTCTGTAACATGCCGCCGCCGGGGCCAGATTCGCCGGCCTGTCTCCGGACATAGAGCGCTGTACACCTCCCAAAGGACCTGAGATGCCCAAGGACGATCTTGACGACGACCTGCTGGAGGCGGACGGCCTCGAGGAGCCCGAGATGATCGAGGAGGCCGATCTCGACGAGCTCGACGAGGAGGACCTCGACGAGGACGGCACCGGCGTCGACGATCCGGACGAGGATCTGGGCGCCGTCGCTCCCGAAGGGAAGGCGACGCCGTCGCCAGCCGGCGCCAAGTCGCCGGCCCGGGACGAGGACGAGGAGGACGAGGACGAGGACGAGGACGACACCGACGACGTGGAGGCCAGCCTCGACGTGATCCTCAAGGAGCGGATGGTCGTCCTCGACGACGACGAGGACGAGGACGACAACGAGCTCGAGGACCGTGGGGAGGGCCCGTCCAAGGTGCTGCCCAAGCAGCCCGGCGAGTTCGTCTGCCAGTCCTGCTTCCTGGTCAAGCATCCGAGCCAGCTGGCCGACCCCGGTCGGATCCTGTGCCGGGACTGCGTGTGATGGCGCCCGAACGCTCGCTGCTCGACCAGGCCCTCGACCTCGTCGTCTACGCTCCTGTCGGTTTCGTGGTCACCCTGGTCGACGAGCTGCCGGGATGGGCGACCAAAGGGCGTGAGCGGCTGTCCCAGCGGGCAGCCACCGCCCGCGTCGTCGGCCAGTTCGTCGTGGCCGACGGTCGCCGGCGACTGCGGGCCTCGGCCTTCCCGCCGGCGCCCCGTGCGGCGCCGGAGCCGGCGGTGCCGGACCACGGGCTGGAAGGGGGCTTGGGCTCTGCCGCCGAGGTGGCCGGGCCGGTCCCGGGCGACCACCGGCCACCCGCGGCCGCTCCTGCGGCACGTACCCCTAGGACGAGGAGTCCCGGCCGGTCGGACCACGCCGCGGGGACCCGGCCGGCCGGCGCCCACCTGGCCATTCCCGGCTACGACTCGCTGTCGGCCTCCCAGGTCGTGCAGCGCCTGGCCAGCCTGGCCCCCTCAGAGCTCGAGGCTGTCCGCCTGTACGAGGAGGCGACCCGAGGGCGGCGAACCATCCTGGCCCGGGTCAGCCAGCTGCAGCGGGTCTGAGCGGAAGGTCATGGAAGCGGCCCGTCGGGCCGAGCCCAACGACGCCCCCCGGCTGGCGGCGCTGCGCCACGAGGCCATGGCCGAGATCGGGACCGCCCGCGGCGCCCGCCTCCTCCACGCCCAGCTGGCCCGGCAGGGTCCGGTGGTCGACCGCCTGGGGAGCGACCTGGGTGCCGCCGGTCCCCACGCCGGCAGCGTGGTGATGGCCGGCACCCTGGACGGGGTGGTCGTGGGCTACGGCTCGGCGAGGGTCGACGACCTGCTCGACGGTGAGCGCCTCGGAGTGATCGAGGAGCTCTTCGTCGAGCCGCCGGCGCGGGGCGTGGGGGTGGGCGAGGCGATCATGACCGTGCTTTGCCGCTGGTGCGCGGACCAGGGCTGTACCGGGGTGGACGGGGCTGCCCTGCCCGGGGACCGGCGGGCCAAGGGCTTCTTCGAGCGCCACGGCATGACCGCCCGGGTACTGGTCATGCACCGCGAGCTCCGACCGGGACCGGGGGATGGAAGCGGGCGCCAGCCCCCGGCCTGAGGTCTGCGTCGGGGCCATCGCCGTCCTCGACGACCGCCTGTTGCTGGTGCGCCGGGGCCGGGGGCCGGCGCAGGGGCAGTGGTCGGTGCCAGGCGGCCGGGTCGAGAGGGGTGAGACCCTGGCCGAGGCGGTGGTGCGCGAGCTGGCCGAGGAGACCGGCCTCCAGGCGGTCTGTGACGCACTCGTCGGCTGGGTCGAGCGCATCGGCGAGGGCCACCACCACGTCATCCTGGACTTCGGGGTGACCGTCCTCGGCCCCACCGCGGCGGTGGCCGGCGACGACGCCGCCGAGGCCGCCTGGGTGCCGCTGGGCGACGCCGCCGGCCTGGCCCTGGTCGAGGGGCTGGCCGAGTTCCTCCACGACCATGGCATCCTGGCCACCATCACCTGAGACCGAGACCGGGACACCGCGCCCGCTGCCTGGTACCAAGGCGAGCGTTGCTTCGTTGACTGAATTTTGAGTATTCACGCTGGTCAAGACCACAACAGAGTCAACGAAGCAACGCTCGTCTTACTAGCGGCGAGGCGCCCCGGTGCCTGGTTGGTATCGTGCGCCCATGCACCTGTCGGGCCTGCTCTCGGGCCAGCTGCTGTCTCCCAGCGGGGAGGGGGTAGGCAAGGTCGACGACGTGATCGTGCGCCTGCGGGGGCGCGACTATCCCCTGGCCACCGGGCTGGTGGTCAAGGTCGGGGGCCGGCGGGTCTTCCTGCCCATGGACCGGGTGGCCGCCCTGAGCGAGCAAAGGGTGGTCATGGCCGACACCAAGGTGGACCTCCGGGGCTTCGAGCGCCGGGAGGGCGAGGTGCTGCTTCGCGAGGACGTGCTGGGCCACCGCCTGATCGACGTGGCCGGCGCCGAGCTGGTCAGGGCGTGGGACGGGGACCTGCGGTCCACACCCGACGGATGGGTGTTGCACTGCCTCGACACCCGCCGGCCGGCCCGGCTGTTCGGCCTCGTCCCCCCCGCAGCCGGCCGGCCCTGCCAGGACTGGAAGGCTTTCGAGCCGTTGATCGGCCACACCCAGAGCGCCCTGGCCCGTTCCAGCTTCGGCCGGGTCCGCCGGTTGAAGCCGGCGCAGCTGGCCGACCTGCTCGAGGACGCCTCCCGCCGGGAGGGCGACGAGCTGCTGGAGCTGGTGCACCGCGACCCCGAGCTGGAGGCCGACGTATTCGAGGAGCTCGATCCCGACATCGCCAACCGTCTCTTCGGCGACAAGACCAACGCCGAGGTGGCCGAGGTCCTCTCCCACATGAGAGCCGACGATGCTGCCGACGCCCTCGCCGAGCTGCCGCAGGGCCGGCGCCAGTCGGTCCTCGACTCCCTGGCCCCGGGGCCCCGGGCCAAGATCCTCACCCTGCTCGGGTTCAACCCGAGCAGCGCCGGGGGGGTGATGGGTGTCGAGTTCCTCACCGCGTCCCCCCAGGCCACCGTCGAGGAGGCCCTGGGCCGCCTGCGCCAGGCCCGGGGCACCCAGCCCGAGGCGCTGGTCACCGTGCACGCCGTCGACGACGCCAACTGCCTGCGGGGGACCTTGACCGTCATCGGGCTGCTCCACGCCGAGCCGGGCGCCCGTCTGGCCGATCTGGTCGACCCGGACCCGGTCCGGGTCACCCCCGACACCGATCTGGTCGATGTCACCCTGCTCATGGCGGACTACAACCTCATGACCGTTCCGGTGGTGGGCCCCGACAACATGCTCCTCGGGGTCATCACCGTCGACGACGTCCTGGAGGCCACCATCCCCGACGACTGGCGCCGGCGGGAGCCGCCACCCAGGCCCGAGCCCGCTTCCGGCGCCGGCGCCCAAACGAGCATCACCGGGCCCACGGGGTAACCAGATGTCCGACCGCCCCGCCGCCGAGGGGGCCGAAGGGCCTCGGTCGGCAGCCTCACCACGCCCCGGCGCCAGCCCGCGTCTCCAGGCCCCGGCGGTGCTCGACGAGGCCCACCTGGGCGACATCGAGGGCGCTCTGGGCCGCATATCGGTGGCCGATGTCGGAGAGAGGCGGAGCTGGAGGCAACGGCTGGCTACCCTGGCCGCCATCGTCGGGCCGGGGATCATCGTAATGGTGGGCGACAACGACGCCGGCGGGGTCTCGACCTACGCCCAGGCTGGGCAGGACTACCACACCAGCCTGCTGTGGACCCTGCTGCTGCTCATACCCGTCCTGGTCGTCAACCAGGAGATGGTGGTGCGCCTGGGAGCGGTGACAGGTGTGGGCCACGCCCGGCTGATCAACGAGCGCTTCGGCAAGGGGTGGGGATGGTTCAGCGTGGGCGATCTCTTCGTCCTCAACTTCCTGACCATCGTCACCGAGTTCATCGGGATCTCGCTGGCTGGCTCCTACGCCGGCCTGTCCAGGTACGTGGTCGTCCCTGTCGCCGCCGTCGCCCTGGTGGTGATAATGGCGTCGGGGAGCTTCCGGCGCTGGGAACGGGCCATGTTCGCATTCATCGCCGTGAGCCTGGTCCAGATCCCGATGTTCCTGCTGTCCAGCCCGCACTGGGGCAGCATCGGCCACGACATGGTCGTCCCCGGCATCCACGGCGGCGCCATCTCCTCTGCCGCCGTGCTGCTGATCATCGCCATCGTGGGCACGACCGTCGCCCCCTGGCAGCTCTTCTTCCAGCAGTCGAACATCGTGGACAAGCGCATCACCCCGCGCTTCATCAGCTACGAGCGGGCCGACACCGTGATCGGGTCCCTAGTCGTCGTCGCCGGTGCCGCCGCCATCATGGCCACCGCCGACTTTGCCGCCCGTGGCACCAGGGCCTTCGGCCACTTCACCGACGCCGCCGGCGTGGCCCATCTCCTGGCCGCCCGGGGCCGGGGCCTCGGCGCCATCTTCGCCATAGTCCTCTTCGATGCCAGCATCATCGGTGCGGCGGCCGTCACCCTTTCGACCAGCTACGCCTTCGGGGACGTCTTCGGGATCCGCCACTCGCTGCACCGGGGGTTCCGGGAGGCCAAGCAGTTCTACCTGAGCTACACAGCCATGGTGGCGCTCGCCGCCGGCATCGTGCTGATCCCCGGCGCCCCCCTGGGCCTGATAACCACCAGCGTGCAGGCGCTCGCCGGGCTGCTCCTGCCCTCGGCCAGCGTCTTTCTCCTCCTGCTGTGCAACGACGTGGAGGTGCTCGGGCCGTGGGTCAACCCTAGATGGCTCAACCTGGTGGCGACGGTGATCGTAGGGGTCCTGCTGGTCCTGTCCGGCACCCTGATGGCCACTACGTTGTTCCCCTCGGTCAACGTCAGCGCCGTCTTCGTCGGGTTGGCCGCCGTCCTGGCCGGGGCCGGCGGGGCCGCCGTGGTGGCACTGCGGCTATGGGCCCGCCGGCCCGGGCACGCCGCCCCCCCCCTTGTCCCGCTGGCACTGTCCCCGAGCGACAAGCTGACCTGGCGCATGCCGCCACTGACCCTGCTCAAGCCGGTTCGCTGGTCCCCGGGCCTGCGGGTCGGGATCCTCTCGCTGCGCGCCTACCTGGTGCTGAGCGCCGTGCTCCTGGCGGTCAAGGCCGTCCAGCTGGGAGGTGCCTAGCAAGGGCGCCGGTCCTCATGCGGCCAGCGAGCCCATCGGATCCCAGGCGGGCAGGACGATGGCCTCGCCGGCCAGGGCGGCCCGCAGGTCGGCGGGCACGTACTGGCTGCGGGCGGCGATCTCGAAGACGTAGTCGTCGAACCAGGTCTCGTTCATGGTGTAAAAGCCGTCCCGGCCCTTGTCCGCACCCCAGCTGTTCTCGACCCGCCAGCGCCGGCTCCTGCCGTCGACCATGTCCACGCCGGTGAAGAGCATGGCGTGGGTCATCCTGCTCTCGTGGTAGGCCAGGCGGTCGGCCTTGCCCAGCTCGAAGGCGGTGTCGTAGACCAGGTCGAGCTCGTAGAGGCGGCTGTCCCACAGCCCGTACTCGTTGCTCATCATCTTGCCGACGTCGCAGCCGAACCAGACGGGCTCCCCGGCCTCGCGGATGGTCCGGGCCGCGGTGTCCTCGAGCAGGGCCATGTCGACGTTCAGGTAGGTGACGGGGGGAGCCCCGACGACGTTGCCCAGGAACTCCACGGTGAAGGTGCGCCCCCTGGGGCTCGACGGGCGGGGGTCGTCGACCAGGCACACGTAGTCGTCGAGGGGCAGCTCCACGTACTCGGCGGCAAACTCCCGGGGAGTCATAACCCCCTGCCGGTGGAAGCCGCGCTCCTTGTCGGTCCACTGCCACAAAAAGCGCTCGGGCGGTGTGCCCAGGTGGATGCACAGCACCCGGTAGACGACGGACATGATCCGGGCCTTCTCGGACGCGGCGACCTCGGGCGCCCCCGCCAGCCGGCGCAGGGTGCGGGCCCCCTGGCGCAGGACGCTGCGCAGCACCGAGTTCATCCGGGCCGTGTTGGAGGAGCTGTGGGTCTCGGGCATGAACGCCTTGGGGACCAGGCCGTGCTTGGCCACGATGGCCACGAACATGTTCCACTGGCCCCCGTCCGCCGCCACCGAGTCCAGGAGAAAGGAGACCCCGCGGTCGTCGGGATCCCGCTCGGCGGTGGCGATGATCGCTTCGAGGAAGTAGTTGGCCCTCTCCAGCTTGTCCCAGAACATGGTGTGGCTCTGGGACAGCTCGAAGTCCTTGACGCCCATCTTCCGGGCTGCTCCCACCCGCAGCAGGTTTAGGCCGGCAAACAGCCAGCACCGGCCGCTGCGGGCCTGGTTGGTCACCTTCCAGTCGTCTAGCACGTGGGACAGCGAGTAGTCGGCACCGTTGACCAGCTCCCTGTCGATGGCCACGTCGTCGACCGAGACCCGGGTCACCGCATTCTGGGCCAGCTTGTAGGCCGGGTTGGCCGAGAAGCCCTTGCGGAGCAGGTCGACATCGTCGTAGCTGAGCGCGGCGTCCATCCTTGAAAGCTACCGGCCGGGCGACCCGAGCGGCTAGACAAGCTGGGGTGTACAGGACCGGGCCGGTGTACAAGCAGAGGCGACGGGCCCGGACAATCGCCCGGCGCAAGCGTACGGCCAAGGTCGGCGCAGTGGTGGTGGCGGCGGCGCTGGTGGCTCTCTACCTGACCCACGTCGGGCCGTTCGCCGGTGGCCGTGCCGCCCGTACCACCGAGAGCCGGACCGGTCACAACCCGTCGTCGCCTGCGGGCGGGCCGGGCGCTGCGGTGCCGTCCATCGAGGCCGGCGTCGAGCCCTGGTCGTTGGCCGCTCCGTCGTCGCGCCAGGCGGTGGTGCCCGACGGCCCCGGGCTGGTAGTGCTGGGTGGCCTGACCACGTCTGGGGCCTCGTCGCCGGCGGTGGCGACTGTCGATCCGGCCACCGGGACCATCGCCTCGGCGGGTACCCTGGCCAGCGGGGTCCACGACGCCGCCGCCGCCCCCATCGCCGGCCGGGCTGTCGTCTTCGGCGGCGGTGACCCGACGACCGTGGCCGGCGTGCAGTCGATTGCCCTGCCACCGGTCGCCCTGCCGTCGGTCGCCCTGCCGTCGGTACCGCCCGGCGGGTCCGCCACGGGCGAGGTGGGAGGCTCCCTGCCCCAGCCGCGCTCCGACCTGGCCACGGCCACGATCTCGGTCACCGGCCCAGGGGGGGGTCGCGCCCGGGCGACGGTGACGACCACCTACGTCGTGGGCGGGTACGACGGCACCAACTACCTCCCCGGGGTGCTGGCCACCACCGACGGCCAGCGATTCACCCAGGTGGCCAGGCTGGCCGTCCCGGTGCGCTACCCGGCGGTGACCGCCCTCGGGGACAGGATCTACGCCTTCGGCGGCGAGACGCCGTCGACGGGTACCGCCGTGGCGGCCACCGACGACATCCAGATGGTCGACCCGGCCACCGGCGCCGCCACCGTGGTCGGCCACCTGCCGGCGCCGGTCTACGGGGCCGCCGCCTTCCTGATCGGCGGGACCATATACGTGGCCGGTGGCCAGGCTCCAGGTGGCGCTACCCAGACCGGGATCGAGGCCTTCGTCCCCCCGCCCCCGCGATCGGGGGCCGCCCGGGTGCTCGCCGCCGGCCTGCTGCCCCAGGCCGTCGCCTTCGCCGGCTACGCCACGCTCGGTCAGGGCAAGTCGGCCATCGGCTACCTGGTCGGGGGGGAGGTGGCCAGCCAGTCAGGCGCCGGCGCCGGCGGCCTGGCCGGCGGCGCGCTGTCCACGGTGATCTCCCTGCGCCCTAGCGGGTACGGCGGGGCGGCGGGGACGGCCGGCGCCGGGTCCCCCTACCAGGGCACCCTGCTGATCGCCGACCGGGGCAACAACCGGCTCCTGGCGCTGGACCCCGCTCGCAACGTCGTCTGGCTCTACCCGTCGGCGACGATGCCCCCGCCCCAGGGCGGGTTCTACTTTCCCGACGACGCCTTCTTTTTCGACAAGGGCGCCGGCATCATCTCCAACCAGGAGGAAAACCACACCATCGTGGAGATCGGCTACCCCTCGGGCAAGATCCTCTGGCAGTACGGCCATCCGGGCGTCGCCGGCTCCCGGCCCGGCTACCTAAACCAGCCCGACGACGCCTACCTGCTCAAGTCGGGGGTGGTAACCGTGGCCGACGCCTCCAACAACCGGATCCTATTCCTGTCACCTCAGGGCGCGGTGGTCGGCCAGATCGGCAACGGCACGGACGTCCACAAGCCGCCGGTGTCGATCGCCTACCCCAACGGCGACACCCCCCTGGCCGACGGCAACGTGCTGGTCTCGGAGATCGACGGCTCGTGGGTGGACGAGTACACCCAGACCGGGTCGCTCGTCTGGTCGGCCCACTTCCCGTCGGTCAACTACCCCTCCGACCCCCAGCAGCTGGGGCCCGACTCCTACCTGATGACCGACTACGACCCGCCGGCGGAAGGGCGGGTCCTGGAGTTCAACCGGGAGGGCCAGGTCACCTGGCGCTACGACGCGACCTCGGGGGACGCCAGGCTGAAAAAGCCGTCGCTGGCCGAGCAGCTCCCCGACGGCCTGATCATGGTCAACGACGACTACCGGGACCGGGTCGTGGTGATCGACCCCGCCACCAACTCGATCGTGTGGCAGTACGGCCTCACCGACGTGGCCGGCACCGGGCCTGGCCTGCTGTCCATCCCCGACGGGTTCGACCTGCTGGAGGCCGACGGGACCACGCCGACCCATCCCCAGACCGGGTAGTGGTGGGGGAGCCCCAGCCCGGCCAGAGCCTGTTCCGCTCCGTTGTCGGCCACTTCGCCACAGGTGTGGTGGTGGTCACCGGTATCGGCGGAGGTGTCCCGAGCGGCTTCACCTGCCAGTCGTTCAGTGCCCTTTCTCTCGACCCGCCGCTGGTCTTCGTCGGCCCCGGACGGTCATCGCTCAGCTGGCCGAGGATCGCCTCGTCGGGAGCCTTCGGCGTCAGCATCCTGGCCGACGACCAGGAGGCCCTGGCCCGGGTATTCGCCATGTCCGGCAGGGACATGCCCGGGGCGGAGAAGTTCCGCGGGGTGCATTGGTGGCCGGGCGCGACTGGCGCGCCGAGGCTGGCCGGGGCGGCGGCCTGGGTCGACTGCACAATCGAGGCCGTGCACCCCGCCGGCGACCACTACGCGGTCGTGGGGGCAGTGGTGGACCTGGCCGCCGGCGAGGGCCGCCCGCTGCTGTTTCACCGGGGAGGCTTCGCCCGCCTGGGTGCAGACCGCGCCGGTAGCTGATGGGGGCGGCTCGCTCAGCTGCTGGCGGAGCGGCCCAATACCCGTGCACCCAATATGGGCGATATTGCCCATTGACCAGCGCTCGCCCCGGCGGCCGCCAGGCCAAAAGATAGCGGGCGAGGGCGCGGCGCTTACGCTTGGCGGCCCCTATCGCGGCGCCGACAAGAGGCCCCCCACCGGCTTGGCCGGGCCGGCCGCTTCCCTGTCACGCAGTGAGGCCGCCGGCCACACCACCGATATGACCAGTTCCCATGCCGCCCACACGCCCAGGGCGATCGCCCAGGCATGCCATTCGACCAGGGTGGAAAACTGGAAGGACAGGTAGTACCCGATGGCCGTGCCCACCGCGGCGACCGCGGCCGAATGGGCCCACGCGGCGCGCTGGGCCCTGGGGGCTATGTAGCTGGTGACCAGGATGCCGGCGGCGATGCCGATCATGTACACCGGCTCCTCCTTGCCCGAGGGCACCACGCTGTAGTGGACGAGGGCCACGGCAGTGCCCCAGCCGGCGATGCCGAGGCCGGCGGGGAACAGGCTGCGGCGGGTGCCCAGCAGGCCGGCGAGGGCGGCGATGACCCCCACCGACAGCGGGGTGATGTAGAAGGTGGCCTTTCCCGGGCCCTCGGCCAGGGCGTAGGCCCCGGCTCCGGCGAGGAGTACGGCCGGCGAGATGAGCCGGGCCAGGGAAAATCCAGGTTGGGCGGTGACGGTGGCCATGGTGCGCTCCTCGTGCGATCCCAGGGTGACAAGTCGGCAAGCGCAGGATATGCCATTGCGTCCGCAAATGTCGGACAGACGGCGTTATGGGCTCGGGCGTGGCAGGCTCGGGCGATGACCACCACCTACCCAGGGGTGGAGGCTCTGGCCAGGCGGCCGGCGGCCACCTCGGCTACAGCGCATGGACGACCGTCGACCAGGACCGGGCCAATTGCTTCGCCGAGGCCACCGGTGACCACCAGTGGATCCATGTCGACCCGGCTCGGGCGGCTCGGGAGAGCCCCTTTGGTGGGCCCGTTGCCCACGGCTACCTCACCCTGTCCATGGTCCCCTCCCTGATCCCCCAGATCTACGTGGTCGAAGGGGTGGCGATGACGGTCAACTACGGCTGCGACCGGGTGAGGTACCCGAGCCCGGTGCCGGTGGGCTCTGAGTTGCGCATGGGCGCCCACCTCCCCAGCGTCGAGCCGGTCTCAGAGTCGGCGTACCAGGTCAAGGTGACCTTCACCTTCGAAGTCCGAGGGGTGACCAAGCCGTCCTGAGTTGCCGACGTGCTCTTCCGCTACTACACCTGGACGGCAAGCCCGCTGCCGGCCACCCTACGACGGCTCTGACCGGAAAATGCATGGGGTGCAGTGAGCGCGTGGGTCTAGCCCGCCAGGTGGGGTGCGGGGCGGAGCCCCGCTCGGGGCGCAGCCCCGAGCTGCGTCGGGA
>JBOGGP010000029.1:0-15560 GCA_050744105.1 Acidimicrobiales bacterium | reverse complement strand
CCGTGGGGGGGGCCGGTGCCGGCGACCAGCTCACGCAGGCGGGCGGGGTCCAGCCGGCACCGGTCGGCCACCGACATCAGGTACTGGTCCCGGACCAGGGGGCTCGGATGGGACGCCACGAGGGCCACGGCCGCCGTGGCGGCACGGGCCCGGCCCTCGGGAGAACCCAGGTCGGCCCGGCCGAGCAGCCGGTCGATGCGGAAGCCCAGGTAGGGCTGGGCTCCCTCCACCACCGCCACCAGGGCGGCGGGATCGGCCCTCGCCACGTCGGCGGGGTCGGCGCCGGGGGGCAGGGAAGCCACCGATATGTCGACCTCGAAGCGGCTCTCCCACTCGTAGACCCGCTCGGCGGCGGCCTGGCCGGCGCCGTCGGCGTCGTAGGCCATCACGATGCGCCGGGCGAAGCGGGTCAGCAGGCGCACGTGGCCGTCGGCCAGGGCCGTCCCGCAGGTGGCCACCGCCTCGCTGACCCCGGCCCGCTGCAGGCCGACCACGTCGGTGTAGCCCTCGCACACCACCACCCGCTGGCGGTCGACGATGGCCCCCTTGGCCCAGTTGAGCCCGTAGAGGACGCGGCCCTTGTCGTAGAGGAAGGTGCCCGTCGTGTTTTTGTACTTGGGCCCCTGGCCCCCCGGCAGCACCCGCCCGCCGAAGCCGACCGGCCGGCCGGCGGCGTCGAATATGGGGAAAAGAAGCCTGGCTCTGAAGCAGTCCATCCTGCCGCGCTCGGTGGTGGTGACCAGGCCGGCGTCGGCCAGGACGGCTGCGGGAACGGTCAGGGCCCGTTGCAGCTGGTCCCAGCCGGCAGGGGCCCACCCCAGGCGGTAGCGGCGCACCACGTCGCCGTCGTAGCCCCGCTCGGTCCGCAGGTAGGACCGGGCCGCCGCCGCGTCGGGGGCCGTGAGCAGGCGCTGGTGGTACCACTCGACGGCCGCCTCCATGGCGGCGCCGAGGCGGTTGCGCCGGGCCTGGTCCCGCCCCGCGCCCTCGTCGTAGCGCAGGGTGATGCCCGAGCGGGCGGCCAGCTTTTCCACCGCCTCGACGAAGTCCAGGTGCTCGAGGTCCCGCACGAAGGTGATGGCGTCGCCCCTGGCCTGGCAGCCGAAGCAGTAGTAAAAGCCCTCCTCGGCGTTGACCGTCAGCGACGGCGTCTTTTCGACGTGAAACGGGCACAGGCCCACCCAGCGCCGGCCCACCCGGCGCAGGGCCAGGTGCTCGGAGACCAGGCCGACCATGTCGGTCGCCTCCCTCACCCTGGCCACGTCCTCGTCGACGATCCCCACGGCCGAGACTCTAGGGACCCGGCCTCGACCCCCGAGGGATCCGAGTGGCCGTCAGCCCGAGGCCAGCACCGCCTGGGCGGCCGCCAGCCGGGCGATGGGCACCCGGAACGGCGAGCACGACACGTAGTCCAGGCCGGCCCGGAAGAAGAAGGCGATGGACTCGGGGTCGCCCCCGTGCTCGCCGCAGATGCCGAGCTTGATCTCGGGCCGGGTCGAGCGGCCGCCGGCGACGGCCCCGCTCACCAGCACCCCCACCCCCCGCTGGTCGAGCGTCTCGAACGGGTTGGCGTCGAGCAGCCCCTGGTCCAGGTACGCCCTCATCATCCGGCCCTCGACGTCGTCGCGGCTGAAGCCGAAGGTCATCTGGGTCAGGTCGTTGGTGCCGAAGCTGAAGAAGTCGGCCTCGGAGGCCAGCTCGTCGGCCCGCAGGGCGGCCCGGGGCGTCTCGATCATGGTGCCGATGGTCACCTGGGGCTTGCGCCGCAAGCCCCTGGTGGCGGCGGCGACGGCGTCGACCACCCAGGAGCGGGCCAGGGCCAGCTCCTGGCGGGTCACGGTGAGGGGGATCATCACCTCCACCTTGGGCCTGCCCCCGGCGGCGGACCTCTCGGCGGCGGCCTCCATCAGCGCCCGCACCTGCATGGCGTAGAGCCCGGGCTTGACCACTCCCAGGCGCACCCCCCGGGTGCCGAGCATGGGGTTGACCTCGCGCCACTCCCGGGCCGCCCCGAGCAGGGCCTCCTCCTCGGCCGACAGCCCCGCTCCCGCCGCCTTGACCTCCAGCTCGGTGGTGGACGGCAGGAACTCATGGAGCGGCGGGTCCAGCAGGCGCACCGTCACGGGCAGGCCGTCCATCGCCTCCAGGATGGCCACGAAGTCGGACTTCTGGGCCTCCCGTAGCTGCTCCAGGGCAGCCGCCTCCTCGTCGGGGGTGGAGGCCAGGATCATGCGGCGCACGATGGGCAGGCGGTCCTCGGCCAGGAACATGTGCTCGGTCCGGCACAGCCCGATCCCCTCGGCCCCGAAGCGCCGGGCGGTGGCGGCGTCCTCCCCGGTGTCGGCGTTGGCCCTCACCGCCAGCCTGCCCCTGCGTACGGCGTCGGCCCAGCGCAGCAGGGTGTCGAGCTCGGGGGGCGCCTCGCCGGCCACCAGCTCGACCTCGCCCAGGGCGACCTCTCCGGTGGTGCCGTCGAGGGAGATCACGTCCCCCTCCGAGACGGTGACCCCCGCAGCGGTGAACGACCGGCCCTTGATGCGCACCCCCTCGGCACCGACCACCGCCGGCTTGCCCCAGCCCCGGGCCACCACGGCGGCGTGGCTGACCAGGCCGCCCCGGCTGGTCAGGATTCCCTGGGAGGCGATCATGCCGTGGACGTCCTCGGGCGAGGTCTCCGAGCGGACCAGGATCACCGCCTCGCCCCCGGCGGCGGCCGCGGCGGCGGCATCGGCGCTGAAGTACACCCGCCCCACCGCCGCCCCCGGGGAGGCGGCCAGGCCCTTGGTCAGCAGCTGGTCCGGCCGGTCCTTGAACTGGGGATGCAGCACCTGGTCCAGGTGGTCGCCGGTGACCCGGCCGATGGCCTCCTCCCTGGAGATCCTCCATCGACGCTGGCGGGTCATGTCCACGGCCATACGCAGGGCGGCCCGGCCGGTGCGCTTTCCTACCCGGGTCTGCAGCATCCACAGCTTGCCCTGCTCGATGGTGAACTCGGTGTCGCACATGTCGCGGTAGTGGGTCTCCAGCCGGGCGAAGACGGCCATCAGCTCGGCGAAGATCTCGGGGAAGCGCTCCTCGAGGGCAGCCAGCGGGAGGGTGTTGCGGATCCCGGCGACCACGTCCTCGCCCTGGGCGTTGACCAGGAAGTCGCCGTAGGCGCCCTGGGCCCCCGTCGCCGGGTCCCGGGTAAACCCGACCCCGGTGCCCGAGGCGTCGTCACGGTTGCCGAAGACCATGGCCTGGACGTTGACGGCGGTGCCCAGGTCGTGGGGGATCCGCTCCCGGACCCGGTAGGCCCGGGCCCGGGACCCGTCCCAGCTGGCGAAGACGGCCTCGACGGCGGCGCGCATCTGGTCCTGCGGGTCCTGGGGAAAGGGCTGGCCCGTCCGGTCCGAGACGACCCGCTTGAACACCTCCACCAGGTCGGCCAGGGCCGGCGCCGGCACCTGGGCGTCGCTGCCGGCGCCGGCCGCCGCCTTGGCCTCCTCGAAGGGCCCGTCGAAGCATCCGGCGTCGAGGCCCCCGACGATGCGGGAGTACATGGCCACGAAGCGCCGGTAGGAGTCGTAGGCGAAGCGCTCGTCGCTGGTCTGGGCGGCCAGGCCCTTGACCGACTGGTCGTTGAGACCGAGGTTGAGGACCGTGTCCATCATCCCCGGCATGGACGACGCCGCTCCGGAGCGCACGCTCACCAGCAGGGGGTCGGCCGGATCGCCCACCTTCTTTCCCATCGTCTTTTCCAGTCGCCGGACGTGGCGGGACAGCTCGTCGCTCAGCCCTGCGGGCCACCCGCCGGCCATGTACGCCCGGCAGGCGTCGGTGGTGATGGTGAAGCCGGGGGGCACGGGCAGCCCCAGCACCGACGTCATCTCCGCCAGGTTGGCTCCCTTGCCGCCGAGGAGGCCCTTCATGGCCATGGGCGACTTGCGGTGCTTGTGGTCGAAGTCGTAGACGAAGGGCATCTTCCCGAGACTAGCGCCCCCTCCGGCGCCGCTCAGCCGGGCGCCATTGCCGACCGGTCGAGCATGCGCACCACCCGCAGGCGCCGCTCCAGGTGCGACTCCAGGGCCTGGTTGGCCAGCTCGGCCACCTCCGATGTCAGCGGCCCGCCAGGCTCCCTCAGGGCCCCGGCCAGGTCGCCCTCCAGGATGCGCCGCACCAGGGCCAGGGCGCCGGGGGACATGGCCAGTCCCCGCCGGCAGGACCGGCACAGGGCGCCGCCCTCGGAGAGGTCGAAGGCCACCAGCTCGGCGTCCCCGGCGCCGCAGCCGGCACAGCGGTCGAGGCGGGGGCCGGCGCCTTCGAGGGCCAGCAGCTTCCAGTAGAAGCCGGCCACCAGCAGGGGCGACCGGGCCCGGGCCAGGGCACGCAGGGCGCCGAGGAGCATGTCGTACAGGCGGGGATCGGCCTGGCCCTGGTGGGCCACCGCCTCCACCGCCTCGAGCAGGGCCAGGGCGTCGGCCATGCGGTCGAGGTGGTCGTGCAGGGGGCGGAAGTGGTCGACCGAGGACACCTCGGTCACCGTGTCGAGGTCCCGCCCCTCGTAGAGCTGGAGGGCGAGGTGGCTGGGCGGCTCGAGCCGTCCCCCGAAGCGGCTCCTGGTCCTGCGCACCCCCTTGGCCACGGCCCGGACCTTGCCGCGGCCCTGGGTCATCAGCACCACGATGCGGTCGGCCTCGCCCAGCTTGTGGGTGCGCAGGACGATGCCGTGCTCACGGTAGAGCTTCACCTCTTCAACCGGGGATGCCGTCGGCGTCGCGCCGGCTGTGCTCGGCGCCGAAGCGGCGGTCCCGCCGCTGGAACTCGCGCACCGCCTCGGCCAGGTGGGCTCGGCGGAAGTCGGGCCACAGGACGTCGGTGAAGTACAGCTCGCTGTAGGCCAGCTCCCACAGCAGGAAATTGGAGACCCGGAACTCGCCCGAGGTGCGGATGACCATGTCGGGGTCCGGCAGGCTGGGGTCGTAGAGGTGGCGGCCGATGGCCCGCTCGTCGATCCTGGCCGCCGGCGTCCCCGCCGCCACCAAGGTGCGCACGGCGTCGACGATCTCGGCCCTCCCTCCGTAGTTGAACGCCACCGTCAGGGTCATCTGGGTGTTGGCCTCGGTCAGCCGGGCGGCCTCGTCCATGCGCCGCAGCACCCAGCGGGGCACCCGCCAGTCCCGCCGGCCGACGAAGCGGATGCGCACTCCCAGGCGATGCAGGTCGTCGCGCCGGCGGGTGAGGAGCCTGTCGGCGATCACGTTGAGGAGGAAGCGGACCTCGTCGGGGGAGCGCCGCCAGTTTTCGGTGGAGAAGGCGTACACGGTGAAGTACCGGAGGCCCAGCTCCAACGCCCCCTGGGCGGCGTCGAAGAGGGCCTCCTCCCCGGCGCGGTGGCCCTCGGTGCGGGGCAGGCCCCGGGCCTGGGCCCAGCGGCCGTTGCCGTCCATGACGCAGGCGACGTGGCGGGGCATCCTCCCCAAGTCCAGCCCGTCGAGGTCCACGACCCCGCACGGTATCGCCTGGGCTCGATGCCGGACCCAGGCGGCCGGCGTGGACCGGACCGCCCTGTCGGAAAAGCGCCAGCCGGCGGCGGCCGCAGGGGGCAGGCTGGGGGCGGTGATCGAGGACTTCGAGCAGTGCTACCGGGCCCTGCAGTCGAGAGACCCCCGCTTCGACGGGTGGTGGGTGGCGGCGGTGGCCACCACGGGCGTCTACTGCCGGCCGAGCTGCCCGGCGACCACCCCCAAGCGGGCCAACGTGAGCTTCTATCCGACGGCGGCGGCCGCCCAGCAGGCCGGGTACCGGGCGTGCAAGCGCTGCCGCCCCAACGCCACTCCGGGATCCCCCGAGTGGGCGGCCCGCTCTGACGTGGTGGCCCGGGCCATGCGCCTGATCGCCGACGGCGCCGTCGACCGGGACGGCGTAGCCGGCCTCGGCCGCCAGCTCGGCTACAGCGCCCGCCATCTGGAGCGCCTGCTGCTGGCCGAGGTAGGCACCGGGCCGGTCGCCCTGGCCCGGGCGCAGCGGGCCCAGGCTGCTCGCCTCCTCGTCGAGACGACCGACCTGGCCATGTCGGAGGTGGCCTTCGCCGCCGGCTTCTCGAGCATCCGCCAGTTCAACGCCACCGTGGCCGCCGTCTTCGCCACGTCGCCCACCCGCCTGCGGGCCCAGGCCGCGGCCCGGGGGGTGACGCCGGCCCCGGGGGCCCACGGCCTGGCCCTGCGCCTGCCCTTCCGGGCCCCGCTCTGCCCCGACAACCTGTGGGGCCACCTGGCGGCCACGGCCGTGCCCGGCTGCGAGGAGGTCGGCGCCGGCACCTACCGGCGCAGCCTGCGCCTGGCCCACGGACCGGGTGTGGTCGCCCTGCGGCCCACCCCCACCCACGTGGCCGCCGACCTGGCCCTGGCCGACCTGCGCGACCTGGCGCCGGCCATCGCCCGCTGCCGCCGGCTGCTCGACCTCGACGCCGACCCGGTGGCCGTCGACGCCGCCCTCGGCACCGACGCCGCCCTCGCCCCGGTAGTGGCCAAGTCCCCCGGGCGCCGGGTGCCCGGCGCCGCCGACGAGGAGGAGATGGCGGTCCGGGCGGTGCTCGGCCAGCAGATCTCGACCGCCGCCGCCCGGTCCCACGCCGGCCGGCTGGTCAGGACCCTCGGCACCCCGCTGCCCGGTCCCGCCGGCGGCCTAACCCACCTGTGGCCCACCGCCGGGGCGCTGGCCGCCGCCGACCCGGCGACCCTCGGCCTACCGGCGGCCCGGCGGGCCACCTTCGCCGCCGTGGCCGGCGCCCTGGCCGGCGGGCGCCTGCGCCTCGGTCCGGGGGCGGACTGGGCCGAGGCCCGGGCCGCCCTGGCCGCCATCCCCGGCGTCGGCCCCTGGACCGCCGAGATGGTGGCCATGCGGGCCCTCGGCGATCCCGACGCCTTCCCCGCCACCGACCTCGGCGTGCGCCGGGGGGCCCAGGCGCTCGGGATCCCCACCGGCCCGCCGGCCGACCTGGTGGCCCGGGCCCAGCGGTGGCGGCCGTGGCGGGCCTACGCCGTGGTGTACCTGTGGTCCGTGCTGGACCACCCCGTCAACCGCTGGCCGGGTGCGCTCCCGGCCGGCCCTCGCCCCCGGAGGTCCCGTGACTGACCCTCGCCCCGCCCCTGACCTGGCCCCGCGGGCCGCCACCACCGTGGCCAGTCCCGTCGGCCCCCTTACCCTGGTGGCCGGCGGCGGCTACCTGCTGGGCCTGACCATGGCCGGCCAGCGCCACACCCCGGCCCACCCACCGGTGTCGGAGGAGGGGGGCCCGGGGCCAGCAGCCAGCCCCGTCCTGGCCGAGGCCGCCGCCCAGCTCGACGCCTACTTCGCCGGCCGCCTCACCCGCTTCGACCTGCCCCTTCGCCTGGTGGGGACGGAGTTCCAGCGGGCGGTGTGGGCCGCCTTGGCCCAGATCCCCTACGGGGCCACGCAGAGCTACGCCGAGGTGGCCACCACCGTCGGCAACCCCCGGGCGTGCCGGGCCGTCGGCCTGGCCAACGGTGCCAACCCGGTGGCCATCGTCATCCCCTGCCACCGCGTCGTCGGGGCCGGCGGCGGCCTGGGCGGCTATGGCGGCGGCGTGGACCGCAAGGCGTGGCTGCTGGACCTCGAGCAGAGGACCGGCGGCCGGGGCGAGGAGGTCAGTTTCGGATCACCTTGATGACTTCCACGCGTGCCGGAGGGTCTAGCATCAGGTGGTGGCGACCGACCTGGCTGCATCCCTGGCCCGGGCCACCGCCGACCTGCCCGGCGCCGAGGCCCGCCCGGGCCAGCTGGCCATGGCCCGGGCCGTGGGCGACGCCATCGCCCGGCGCCGCCACCTGATCGTCCAGGCCGGGACGGGTACCGGCAAGAGCCTGGCCTACCTGGTCGCCGCCCTGGAATCGGGGACCCGGGTGGTGGTGGCCACCGCCACCAAGGCCCTCCAGGACCAGCTGGCCACCCGGGACCTGCCCGTCCTGGCCGAGCGCCTCGGGATCCGCTTCGAGTGGGCCGTGCTCAAGGGCCGGTCCAACTACCTGTGCCGGCAGCGGGCCGGCGAGCTGTCGGCCGGCGACCAGCTCAGCTTCGACGGCGAGGTCGCCTTCGGGGCCCACGGCCTCCTGGGCCGCCAGGTGCGCCAGCTGGTGGCCTGGGCGGCCACCGCCGCCACCGGGGACCGGGCCGACCTGCCCTTCGAGCCGATGCCCCAGGCGTGGGCCCAGGTGAGCGTCTCCCACCAGGAGTGCCCGGGCGCGGCCCGCTGCCCGGCCGGCGCCGTGTGCTTCGCCGAGGCGGCCCGCCGGCGCGCCGCCGAGGCCGACGTGGTGGTGGTCAACACCCACCTCTACGCCACCCACCTGCTGGCCGGCGGCCCCTCGGGCGGTGGCGTCCTGCCCCCCCACGACGTGGTGGTGGTCGACGAGGCCCACGAGCTCGAGGACATCGCCTCCTCCAGCCTCGGCTTCGACCTGGCCGGCGGCCGGCTGCGGGCCCTGGCCCGCCTGTCCCGGCCCCTCCTGGAGGACTCGGCGGCCGCCGGAGCGGTGGAGGACGGGGCCGGGAGCCTCGACCAGGCCCTGGCCGCCTGGCTGGGCCGGCGGGTGAGGCCCCCGGTGGGGGACGCCCTGGAGAGCGCCCTCGTCGTGGTCCGGGAGCGGGTGGCCACCCTGGTCGCCGCCGTGCGCTCGAGCGACGCCGACCCCGCCCGCCGGGGCCGGGCCCTCGAGGTCGGCGGCCACGTGGGCGACGACATCGACTCGGTGATCGAGCTGTGCAGCGGCGACCCGGGGGACCAGGTGGCCTGGGTGGAGGGCTCCGCGGCATCGCCGGTACTCGAGGTGGCGCCCCTCGACGTCGGCGCCAGGCTCGACTCGCTGTGGTGGTCCCAGGACGCGGCGCCGACGGCGATCATGACCAGCGCCACCATCCCCCCGGGCATGGGCGCCGGGGTGGGCCTGGCCCCCGGGAGCTGGGACGAGCTCGACGTGGGGAGCCCCTTCGACTACCCCCGCCAGGCTCTGCTCTACTGCGCCCGGCACCTGCCCGACCCCCGCCGGCCCGGCTACGAGGAGGCCATGCACGCCGAGCTGGCCGCCCTGCTCGACGCCGCCGGGGGTCGCACCCTGGCCCTGTTCACTAGCTGGCGGGCCATGCAGGCGGCCGCCGCGGCGCTGGCGCCGCGGGTCAGCTGGCCCATCCTCACCCAGGCCGACCTGCCCAAGCCGGCCCTGGTGGCCCGCTTCGGCACCGAGGAGCACACCTGCCTCTTTGCCACCATGGGCTTCTGGCAGGGCGTGGACATCCCCGGCCCGGCCCTGTCGCTGGTCACCTTGGACCGCATCCCCTTCCCCCGGCCCGACGACCCCCTGCTCCAGGCCCGCCGGGACCGCCAGGGGCCGGGCGCCTTCGCCACCATCGACCTGCCCCGGGCCGCCACCCTCCTGGCCCAGGGGGCGGGCCGCCTCATCCGGTCCAGCACCGACCGGGGGGTGGTCGCCGTCCTCGACCCCCGTCTGTCCACCGCCCGCTACGGCTGGGAGCTGGTCCGCAGCCTCCCCCCCATGCGCCGCACCCGCCACCGGGCCGAGGTAGTGGAGTGGCTGGCCCCGGTACGGGCCCGGGGCTGAGGCATCGGGGCCGGCGCCGGCCCCCTTTACGCCGGCCGCAGGCCCTCCTCACGCTCACCCGGCCCGGCCGCGCCCAGGCAGCGCCGGGCCCAACCCGAGGCGGCCGGCAACCCGGGGCGGCCGGCAACCCGGGGCGGCCGGCAACCGGGGCGGCCGGCAACCGGGGCGGCGGGGCAACCCGGGCGCTCAGTAGCCCAGGCGGCCCAGGGCCTGGGGCCGCTGCTGCCAGTCCTTGTCGACCTGCACCACCAGCTCGACGAAGGCGCCGGCGGGGAGCTGGTGGCGCACCCGGGTGCCGACCTCCTTGAGCACGGCGCCGCCCCGGCCGATCACGATGCCCTTCTGCGACTCCCGCTCGACGAGGATCTGGCAGCGCACATGGGGCCAGTCCCAGTCCGTCACCCGGCAGGCGATCGAGTGGGGCACCTCGTCGCGGGTCACGGCCAGCAGCTGCTCGCGCACCAGCTCGGCCACCCAGACGGCCTCGGTCACGTCGGCCACCGTGCCCTCCGGATAGAGCCGCGGGCCCTCGGGCAGGCGGCCGACAAGGCCCTCCACCAGCTCCTCCACCCCTTCGCCGCGCCGGGCCGACACCGGGTAGTACTCGCCCAGGCCGAGCTCGGAGGCGGCCTGGAGCCCGCTGAGCACCGCTCGGCGCGACACGCCGTCGACCTTGTTCAGGGCGCAGACGCTACCGGCGGGTAGGCGGGCGGCGACGAAGCGGTCCCCTTTCCCCACGCCGGCGGCGGCATCGAGGACCAGCACCACCGCGTCGACCCCGCCGAGCGACGCCGTGGCCGCCTCGTTGAGGCGCCGGCCCAGCAGCGAGCGCGGCTTGTGGATCCCCGGGGTGTCCACGAAGACCACCTGGGCGCCCGGGCGCTCGAGCACGCCGCGGACCTGGGTGCGGGTGGTCTGCACCTTGTCGGAGACGATGGACACCTTCTGGCCGATGATGCGGTTGAGCAGGGTCGACTTGCCGACGTTTGGCCGGCCCACCAGGGTGACGAAACCGGACCTCAACTGGGGTGCCGGCGTCACCGGGGTGCCGGCGTCACCGGGGGTGCCGGCGTCACCATCGTGGCCTCACGGGGACTCCGACGGCGCCAGGGGGGAGATCCGCACCCGGGCGATGCGGCGGCCCTGCACCCGCTCGGCCACCAGCCGGTGGCCGTCGCACTCCACCCCCTCGCCCTCGGTCGGCACGTGGCCCAGGCGGCTGTAGATCAGGCCCCCCACGGTGTCCCAGTCCCCCTCGGGCAGGTCGCCGTCGATCAGGGCGTTGAGCTCGTCGATGGGCATCCGGGCCGTCACCCGCAGGCCACCGTCGCCCAGGCGCTGCACGGGGGCCTCCTCCCTGTCGTACTCGTCGACGATCTCGCCCACGATCTCCTCTATCAGGTCCTCCAGGGTGACCAGGCCGGCGGTGCCTCCGTACTCGTCGATGACGATGGCCATGTGCTGCTTGCTGGACTGCATCTCGCGCATCAGCTCCGACACCCGCTTGCTCTCGGGGGTAAACTGGGCCGGGCGCATGATGGTCGACACCGGTTCGTCACGCTGCCCCTCCCGCTCGGCCCTCAGCAGGTCCTTGGCAAAGACGATACCGACCACGTCGTCGATCCCCTTGCCGTAGACGGGGATGCGGCTGTACCCGGCGGCGATGGCCATGTCGATGGCGTCGGCCAGGCGGCCCCGGGCGTCGACCACCACCATGTCGGGACGGGGGACCATCACCTCTCGCACCACGGTGTCGCCGAAGTCGATGATCGAGTGGATGAGCGTCCGCTCCTCCCGCTCGATGACCTCCTCCTCGGCCGCCGTGTCGGTCATGGCCAGCAGCTCCTCCTCGGACACGTAGGGTCCCGACGGCATGCTCTTGCCGGGCAGGAGGGCGTTGGCGACGCGGATGAGGCCGCGGGTCACCCACCGCAGCGGGGGGAAGGCGACCATGGCAGCGACGGCAGGCGCGGCCAGCAGGGCAGCCCGCTGGGAGTGCTGGACGGCCCAGGTCTTCGGCGCCAGCTCGGCGACCACGAATATGACCACGACCTCGAAGACGGTGCCGATCAGGACCCCGAGGGCCCCGAAGAGCCGCGACGTCAGGATGCCCACCAGGGTGGCGGCCACCAGGGTGGTCACCTCCAGGGCGAAGAGGACCACCGGCAGCACCCGCTCGGTGCTCTCCACCAGCCGCAGCAGGCGGGCGGCGCCCCGGGTGCCCTCCTCGGACAGGACGACGACCTTGTGGCGGCTGATGCGGGTGATCGCCGTCTCGGCCATGGCGAGGAAGCCGGTGGCCCCGATCAGCATCCCGATGGCCGCCAGGATGGCCCAGTCCGCGCCCGAGAGATGGTGGGTGGCCGAGGTGGCGATCACCCGGCCGGCCCCCGGCCCCCGAAGCGAGCGAGCAGGTCCGACTCCCTGGCCTCCATGGCCGCCGCCTCGTCCTCGTCGACGTGGTCCATGCCGAGCAGGTGCAGGAGGCCGTGGACGACCAGCAGGGCCATCTCGGCGTGGTAGGTGCCGGCGTGGTCGGCAGCGTTGCGCCCGGCCACGGCCGGGCAGATGACCACGTCGCCGAGCAGGGTGGGCACCTCGGGGACGTCGGTGCCGAACCCTGGGCCGGTACCCCCCGAGTCGGGCGAGCGGCCGCTTGCGACCGGATCCTCGTCGATCGGGAAGGCGAGCACGTCGGTCGGCCCGTCCCGCCCCAAGAAGCGCTTGTTGAGGTCGGCCATGGCCCCCTCGTCGACGAACAGCAGCGACACCTCGATGTCGCCGGGGCGGCCATGGCGCGCCCCCGCCTCGGCCTCGAGCACCTGCTCGGCCAGGCGCACCCAGCGCAGGGTGTCGACGTCGCATGCCTCCTGCTCGTCCGCCCCGAAGACGTCGACCGCCATCTCCGCCTCAGCGGCCCGGCGTCGGCCCGGCCGCCTCGTAGGCGGTGACGATGTCGGCCACGATGCGGTGGCGGACCACGTCCCGCCGGCCCAGGTGGACAAAGGCCAGCCCGTCGATGCCGCCCAGTATCGCCTCCAGGGCGACCAGGCCCGACCGCCCCACACCCAGGTCGATCTGGGTCACGTCGCCGGTGACGACCACCTTGGAGCCGAACCCGATCCGGGTGAGGAACATCTTCATCTGCTCGGGCGTGGTGTTCTGCGCCTCGTCGAGGATGATGAAGCTGTTGTTGAGTGTCCGGCCCCGCATGTAGGCCAGGGGGGCCACCTCGATGGTCCCGGCATCGAGGAGCCGGCGGGCCCCCTCGGTGCCGAGCATGTCGTACAGGGCGTCGTAGAGGGGCCTCAGGTACGGGTCGATCTTGGCCATGAGGTCGCCGGGGAGGAACCCGAGCCGCTCCCCCGCCTCCACCGCCGGCCGGGTCAGGATGATGCGCTCCACCGACTTGGCCTGCAGGGCCTGGACGGCCAGGGCCACCGCCAGGTAGCTCTTGCCGGTGCCCGCCGGCCCGATGGCGAAGGTCACGATGTTGGCGGCGATGGCGTCGGCGTAGCGCTTCTGGCCGCTGGTCTTGGGCCGCACCGACCGGCCCCGGGCCGAGCGCAGGACCTCGGCGGTGAGCACCTCGGAGGGTCGTTCGTCCGCCTTGACCATGTCGATGGTGGAGGTGACCACCTGGGGGTCGACCCCCTGGCCCTGCTCGATCAGCAGGCGCAGCTCGTCGACCACCCGGCCGACCACGGGAGCCTCGTCGCCCTGGATGGAGAACTCGTTGCCCCGGGTGACGATCCTGGTCCCGGCGAAGGCACCCTGGACCAGGCGCAGGTTTGCGTTGAGAGGACCGACGAGGCGGGGCATGAGATGGTTGGGGACGGTGACGGTGACGTTGACGACGGGCACGAAGGTTCTGCCCTCAGGGTACCCGGACGGCCCTGACCCGGCCACGACGCTCCCCGGAGGCTTTCACCCGGTGGGGCTCACCCCGGAGGCCAGGCCAGGCGCCGGCCGCCGAGGACGTGGAGGTGCAGGTGGGCCACGGTGTTGCCGCCGTCGTCGCCGACGTTGAGGACCAGCCGGTAGCCCGAGGTTGCGATCCCCTCGCCCTCGGCCACCGCCCGGGCGGTCGACAACATCTCGGCCAGCAGCTCGCCGGCTCGGTCGTCGAGGCGGGCGGCGTCGGCGATATGGTCCCTGGGGACCACCAGCACGTGGACCGGCGCGGCCGGCGCGATGTCCCTGAATGCGACGGTGCCCGCTGTGGAGGCCACCTGGTCGCAGGGCACCTGGCCGGCGACGATCCGGCAGAAGAGGCAGCCGGGTTCAGCCACCGAGGCGAGCCGGGCCGCCCGGGTGTGGACCGGCCCGAAGTGTGGCAGGGTGGACACCATGACCGGTGCGGGACCGGCAGCCGGTGGCCGGGGGACCGACGACATGCTGGCTGCGTTTGCCCGCTGGTCGGGCGCCGAGCGGGCCCGGGCCCAGGCCGCCGCCCGCTCGAGCGAGAGGTGGCTGCGCCAGCAGCGGGCCGAGTCGGCCACCCTGGCTGGCACCTTGGTGGACCTGGCCGAAGACGGCGCCGAGGTCACCCTGGCGGTCGGGCCCCGGCGGCTGGCCGGGCGCCTGGTCGGGGTGGGCGTCGATCTGTGCGTCCTGGAGGGCCGGGACGGGTCGTCGAGCCTGGTCGCCCTGGAGCGCCTGAGCGCCCTGTGGCCGGCTGGGCAGCGGGGTGCGCCCGGCGGCGGGGAGCGGGTCCCCGAGCTCCCGCTGCGTTTTGTCGACGCCCTGGCCGCGCTGGCCGGCGAGATGGTCCCGGTACGGCTGTGGCTGAGCGGGGGCGAGATACTGGCCGGCGACCTGGTGGCCGCCGGGGTCGACGTGGTGACCGTTCGCCTGCCCACCCCCTCCCGGGACTATGCCTACGCCCCCGTGCGCCTCATCGACGTGTGCATGCCGGCATGAGTGATCTGGTGGGGGTCTCACTCGGGCACGGGCGCCTCTCGGATCTCGTGGCTCTTGGGCTCGGGATAGAGATGCTCCAGGGTGCCGGGGGCAATGCGCATACGCTCGATGAAGCCGTCGATGTCGCTGTCCTGCAGCCGGATGACCCGACCCATCTTGTAAGCCGTCAGCCGGCCCTCGTCGATGAAGCGGTACAGGGTCCGCAGCGTGACACCAAGGCGCTCGCATGCTTCCCGAGTCCCCATCCAGCGGATCGGCTCGCTCATGGTGGACATGTTAGCCGACCTGCTGGCCCAATGCGTTGCCTCTCGATAGATTTCATGTGAGGGTCTGGTCGTGCCCGCACCCGCGTCCGGCAATGGCCGGGTCGGACAGCCGCCGGCTGGGGAGCTGGTCGTGAGCACACTCGAGGGAGGAAAGAGAGGAGAGGACAGAGATGGCGCTCGTCGCTGAACGTTCCCCGGGCGGAGGCCGGGGCCGGGCCGGGGCCGACCGGTCCTCCGGCGGCCGCCCGCTGCGGGCCCGCCGGCCGGTGCCCAGCGGCCGCTCGGTCCTGGGCGCGCTGCTGGTGGCCGCCGCCGCAGTGCTCGTCTTCACCGCCTGGCTCGGGACCACGTCGCCCGCCGGCCGCCCCTGGGTGGTGGCCGCCCGGCCCCTGGCCCAGGGGACCCGTCTGGCCGCCGGCGACCTGTCGGTGTCGTCCATGCAGCTGGCCCCGGCCACCGCGGCGGGCGGCTTCGCCCGTCCCGGCGCCCTGTCGGGCCGGGTCCTGGACGCTCCCCTGGCCCCGGGCAACCTGGTGACCAGGGCCGACCTGGTGCCCGCGGGTGGCCAGGCCGCCCTCCGGCCGGTGGCCCTCGGCGTCGACCCGAGCGAGGCCGCCCCCCTCTCGGTCGGCGGGCTGGTCGACGTGCTGGTCACCACCGGCTCGGGGCCGTCGGCCCAGACTGCGGTGGTGACCCGGGGGGCCCGGCTGATCAGCCTGGCGGCGCCGGCGTCGACCCTCGGGGCGAGCTCGGG